>JBMLPO010000027.1:0-11861 GCA_049242065.1 Bacteroidia bacterium | reverse complement strand
CCCATGAAAGTAATACTTTGTACAAGTGGACTCAAAATGGCAATGATCACAGAAAGAATAGTTCCAGAAACAAAAGCTTGTCCATAGTTCATGGTTCCTGCATAGAATTTCTTTTTCTTTTCAAGTAATGCTAATACATAAATTACAATAGCTGGGATTGCAATAATATTGGTATAAAACACTTGTTTGTCGATATGGATATCATGCAAGCCAACTGCTTTTTCCATCCACATCCAAGCCAAAGACATCATCGAGAAAATGGCAGCCCATTTGATTTCAATTGAGTATTTATTCATCGCTATTTTTTTAATTCAAATTAATAACAAATATGTATCTATTGTTTAGTAGAAAAAAAACTTGGTTAATCTTTTGAATTCATTTTTAGTGCCTTTTAAAAGTGCGCTATGTTTTAGGATTAAAGCCCTAGTACCATATCAATAATGAATTCCAAAAGCCTGTTGAATTCATCAATTTGATTTGTTGAACTTATTTGTTAAAGGCTGATTCATAAGTTTGAATCCAGTCTTGTGGCGTCATTTTTGTAAGCAATTCTGCAATCAAATCAAAAGGAATATTTTCTGGCTTTTTGAAGCGCACACAACTTTTACCCATATCTAGTTTTCCTTTAACTCTTTTGGCGTATTCATCCGTAAACCAATTGAGTAAATCAGGTTTGGCGTACATGCCCATGTGGTAAATAGCAATAAAGTTTTTTTGTGAAGCAATGCTTAAAAAAGGAAGAGGTAGTTCTGGAGAACAGTGATAGCCTTTGGGATACAAACTGTGAGGCACTACGTATCCTACCATTCCATACGACATTTGCTCTTGAAAGCCATTTGGCAAAGATTGCAAAATGGATTCCCTCAATTTTATCATTGGGATTTTTCTTTCATCGGGTAGGGCATCAAAATAGGCTTCAACACTTGTTTCTTTTGATATCATCTAACTAAAATATATAATTCAAACCTAATTTAAAATTGGCAATGTTTCTTCTGCTATAAATTCTTCTGTTGAAGGCCAATGAATTTTCTTTGAATTGTAAATCAAATCCATCATTGTTTTGTCCAAATCCATTAAAGAAAAAGGTTCCTTCTATCCCCAAATCCAGTATCAGATTAGCTCCAATATGTCTACGTGTACCTGTTTCATAACATAAACCCATATCGTTTACAACAGCAATTTGATCGGTATTATTGAATTGGTCTAACATTTCTACATTTTGGTTCAAGAACCCCAAACCCAGTCCATAGTAATTACCCAATGGTGATTGGAAATCTTGGCTAATTCTAATGATAAGTTTACTGGTAAATCCAGATGACCTAGAATACGTGATTTGATTTCCGTTGTTGAGCGTAAGTGGGTCCATATAGTCTGCATCGTATTCTATTAAACCATAACGTAAAAAACTCATTTGCATAGAGAGATCCACTTTATTAGCAAGCACTCTTGATGCTTGAAAATTATAGATGAAATTCGGTAGAAATAAGGATTGTTCTTTGAATGAAAAACTTCTTGGAGCATTGCCATGTTTTATAGAAATATAATCAGGCATATAACAGATATAAGCGCCAATAAGATTTTTTTTACCTAAGTATCCTGGAGGTTTAGCAGCAATTGATAAAAATGGAATCAAGAGCAGTATTGGTATTAGAAAAGAAAGCTTATTTGTATGCATTTTTTGAAATAATAAAAAAGAAGTTATAGAATTCAGAACGGGTAAAGTCGATGCGGTTTAAATCATTATATGATTGCTCATGGGTATAAATGATTTTACCGTTTTCTAAATTATAAACAGGAATATAAATAGCACTTGCTTTTTCAGGATTGAACATGCGGTATCCAAAATATATAGGCAATGGTGGGAATAAGAAACTGAGCAAGAATAAACGGAGATCAATATCAGTAATAATTTTTTGGTCCATCAAGGCAATGCTATTAATAAAGCAAACATGTTTGGTCTTGTATTTATCCATGATTTTTTTGATTAATTCCCTTTCTTTCGAATCTGTATAATCAAAATTAACTTCCTCTTGTCGATCTTGAATCCAGTTTTTAAGAATGACTCTTTCAGCAAATAAGGCACTATCGCTTGGGTTTAATTCTTTCGGATTGAATACATTTACCTTTACACCATTTAAATCACCCGTTTGTTTGATAAGGTTCATGAGCTGTAATTCTTTTTCTTTTACAGCTAAGTACATAAGCGGATTTTCTTTTCTTAAATCAAAAAACAAGTTATTGATATCAATCACCAAGAGATTGGTAATTGGTTCTTCTATCAAAGGTTTTTCTTTTTTCTTGGCTTTTTTCTTGGTGATGACATCTACATCTTTTTCTGTTTTCTCATCATCCTCATCTCCTTTTTCAGCATCATCGGTACTTTTTACTTCAACTAAAGCCGCTTGTTCTTCAAACACCTTTCTGAAGTTTTTATCATCAAGAAAATCGGACATAGCAAATTGAGAAATGCTATAATGTTTGTAGTCTGATTTTTTTCTAAGCGTCTTGAAATTGGTTTTCATTGTTTTGGTAGACGTATTTTTATTCTCTTCATAGTTATGAACACAAAGGCTATCATGGTATTCAGAAATTGGTCTGAAATGAGTTAGTTGATTGCTTACATTGGCCGCAAATTCTTTAATAGTCAAATTAGAAAACTTGATACCATCTTCATCATTACCCAGTTCATTTCTCAGTTTCCACGATAAACGGAGCACAAAAGCATTTATATCTGATTTTTGAGATTTCTTAAAGAATGCATGTAGTTTCTGCAATTCACCTTTTATCTTTTTAGGAGATACGGTAATTTTTGATTTCAGATTTTCATTGATATAATTCTGAATAAAAAACAAAGCCTTCAATTCAGATAAGATCAAATCTTTATCATTGGGATTTTCTTGAAGTAAAACATAAGAATTATAAAAAGCACTGATAAAATCGCGCTCTTCTATGTACAGATTAGAAAGTTCTTTTCTTGCGGCTTTTTGAATGGTTTGAAAAGGCGAAGGTTCTACAAGGAATTCCAATCCCTTATCCATATTCACACCAATGAGACCTTTTTTGATACCATTGATTCTATTTTGAATATTGGGATGTGTAGATAAACTATCATTTTCATCGTCGTGAGCAAGTAATGCACTCGATGTGTCAGGGAAAACAAGTGGGGATATTTTAAAATAAGGACCCTCAAAATTTTGTCTTGAAATGATTTTATTTTCAATTGGGTAATCAGCAAACTTGAGCACATCAAAAGCATCAAGACTGGCTTTGGTAGCATATTCTGATTGCAAGAACAGTTTCAATCCATTTTTATCGGCCTCTAATTCTTTTTCTCTGCTGAAATTCATCATTCTTAAGAAAGCATCCGCACTAGCGCCATTGCTCTTTGCAGCGCGCTTTTGTTGTAATTTGGATTGTTTGTATTTATCTAAAGAATGTTTGAGTTGGTAGTGTGAAATTTCGTGTGCCAATATAAAAGCCAACTGTGCTTCTGTTTTGATATTCGCCAATAAACCAATATGAATAAACACCATTCCATTGTGGTAAGTAAAGGCATTTACATCGGTTGATTTAACGATATAGAAATTTAATTCACCTCTTAATTTAACTTGGTTTCGTAAGAGTTTATCTGCAACTTTTTCTACATAATCAGAAGCCTGACAATGATAGATTACTTTACCTGAGTTAAGGAAATTTCGCATTTCATAATCTACTTCAATGGCAAATTTCTTCTCGGTTCTGGTATTGAATTTATCGCCATCAATGCCATGGTAATTGATGATTTCTAGAAAAGCAGGATCTATTTTACCTGCAGCAGAAAAAGTTTGTGCTTGTGCTATATAAGAACTTAGCAAAAATAGGAGGAGCACATAGGTATATTTATTCTTCTTCATTTTCAATTTGAATCTTTTTTAGTGTGAGGAACAAATCAAATTTTTTGCCGATGATTTTTTTATTTCTTTCATCTGTGAATTGAAAGGCTAGTTTGTAATCATCATACCATTCCAATTCATCTGCACCTAAATTGATTTGCTTTTTGGTGTTTTTGTCCACTTTTACCAATTGATTTTTTGATTCTATCATTTGGTCTTTAGAGCCCTTTCCGTTGATGTCAATCGTTTTAATTTGAGTTTTATTTGGATAATTATAACTCAGTTCAAATCCACCATTTTCGGTTTCAAGAAATTTAACTTTCGATTCAAAATGATAGGTGATATCTCTGTCTTGTAGGTTCAGACCATTCTCCCATAATAGTTTCCCATCCGTAGAGTAACAAGAAATAAATCCACCAATCCAACAAAAGCCATCTAATGATTTATAGTAGTTTACACTGCTAGTACCATTGGAGTAAGTAGTTGTTCTGGAATAGTATTTATAATTTTCTTGATAGGTTTCACCAAGAATAAATATTTTATCGTCTTTTTCTATGATATCATGAATGAAAAAAAACAACTCTTCTTTTTTATTCATAAAAGGGGGGAAGAAATTGAATTGTTTATAATCAGTAAATTTAGTTGTTTTCAGGAATTTCATTTTTCCATCTTCCAACATGCCAAAGAAAACACCTAGGTTAGATTTTTCGATAGCAGTAAGTGGATTGGTTTTTTTAATTTCACCATATATTCCTGAGACATAATCTGTGGTTTCATTTTTACTAACAACTTTCCCTTTAGAAGCAGCCATCTTATTTGGGAATTTTACTTCCACTTCTTTTTGAATTTTTTTGTCTTTGATTTTTTGAACATAAAATTTGGCTGTACTTTTTGTCCATGAAGCACAAAACATACTCAAATCATCTGTAGAGTCTTCGAATTCTATTGAATAATAATCGGTAAAGGTTCTACCAAAATTATTCATGTAGTATTCAGTTTTGTTATTTGTTTTTTTATCATAATCAACTTCAAAGACAAAAGGGAAAGATTCATATTTATGTGTGATTAAAGGAATAAAGCAGGTAATCAATGAAAGGTATAAGACCTTATCTAAATCTTTTACACTTTCTTTTACCAATCCATGTACAAACAAGTGGTTGTTTCTCCAAATTAAATCTCTTACTTCAATAGATTTGGGATAACTGAAACTCATGGGTTTTGCATCCATTTTATCTAAATCGAGGCGGTAAATCGTAAAGTTCTTAAATGAGGCACCATAGCCACGTGAGCGACTTTTATTCAAATCTTCACCCACAATAAAATAGAAGTATTTGTCGCCAAGGTACTTAGTAAAACCGACAGTTTCTTTTTTACCTAATTTGAGTTTGAAGGTTTTAACTAATTTCAGGTTTTGGTCGTAACGAGTATTTCAGGATATCGAGCTATTAAAACACCATGATTGGCAACTGAAAAAACTTTGTAATCTGCTCGGTCACCTTCTAATGCAATTTTATTTGTTTTGACAATGTTTTGAGCGATACACCATTGAAAGCTCAGAATGGAAAATAGGTAGAGGACTAATTTGTTTAGTTTCATGTTTGATCGGTTCATTTATATAGAATAAAACAGCATCCATCTATAAGTGATAGAAAGATGCTGTTTATTGGGTATTTAATTTTGAAATAAAAAGATGGAAATATTGATTGAAAGGAATTATTCCTCTGTCATGTTGATTTTATTGACATTGAGGTAGTAGCTGAATTTATCTCCTTTTTCTTTTTTGTCTTTTTGAATTTTTTGGAAATTATAAGCTAGATAAAAATTATCATACCAAGGCTCGATATTGGAACCCAAAGTTGCATCTCTTTTTTTACTTACTTTTTTACCACCATCAGCAATCTTGATATTCACGAATTTGTCTTCATCAGCCTTGCCATCCTCGTGAATGGTTTTGGTTTGTACCTTGTCATATAAAGCACAGGTAATTTCAATATCACCGTTTTCGTTTTCTGCAAAAATCAATCTCTTGTTGGCATAATATGATTTAATGGTTTGATTTAATTTCATTCCATTTTCCCAAATCATTTTTCCATTTAAATCGTAGGCAATTACAAAACCACCCAACCACTCATATCCATCAAAAACGGTGCGTGTTCTAGTAACCATTCTTCCATTTTCAAAGGTGGTATAAGTTTCAGTTCTCCAAGTAGGGAAGAAGGCTTCTCCCATTACCAAAATAGAGTTTTCTCTTTCAACAATATGATGGGTAATACTAGTTACACTTACATCTAAATCTTTTTGCTTTTTGGCCCTTTTTTCTGCTAATTTCTGACCTCTTTTAGATAAGAATTTAAAGTTCTTGAATTCAGAAAAATTATTGGTTTTATTGAAAACCAATTTGCTGTTTTTTACAGAAGCCAAAAACATACCAGATGTAACAGCAAAAGTTCCCTTCACACCATTCGATCTTTTTGAGTCGCCAACTATACCTGCAACATATTTATCTGTTAAAGATTTAGAAAAGATTTTGCCACTAACCGCTGTTTTATTTTGAGGGAATTTCAAATCAATGTCTTTACCACCCTTATCGTTCACAACAGTTTTAATAGAGATTTTATTTATTTTTTTCGCATAGGTATAGAGCAATAAATCTACATTACCCAATGAATCGGCATAATCAACAGAAAGGATATTGGTAAAAACTTTTGTTGAATTGGGAAACTCTATTTCTTTTTTGTTACCTGTTCTCTTATCGAAATCAAGTTTATACAAAACAGGATGTCCTTCTGGTTTATAAAAGAACATAGGGATATAACAAAGCAAGGCTGAATAACAAACCCTTCTTTGTAGGTCTTTTGAGGATGCTGCATAAACACCACTCAACAATACTTGGTTATTGATTACATTTAGGTCTCTGATATGAAATGGCTTTTTACAAGAAATATTGATGGTTTTAGCATCCATATTGTTCAAGTCTATTCTATAAACAGTAAACTCTTTACAAGCAGAATTTTCGCCATAATTCAAGTCGATGCCAGCAATCATGTAGAAATATTTTCCTTCTACAAATTTGGTGAAACAGATCGATTGGTTCTTTACCAAATTGGCTTTGTAGGTTTTGTTTTTCTTTAAATCAGCATCGTATTTCTCGAAAATATACTGATTTGATTTTTTGTTTCCATCGTCGTGGCTACCCAAAAGGAAACCATTATTCCCAACTGGGTAAACGGTATAACTGGATTGTTCTTTTTCTAATTTAACTTGAAGTGCACCTTCTTCTTCTTGAGCAAAAGTTGGATTTAATAATACAAGACTCAGCAATTGGAGTAGTAATAATCTTAATTTCATAGACTAATTGATAATATTACAAGGATATTATTTTCCTGAAAAAAAACAATTGAGTTGTGCAAATATTTACACAATCCTTCTTTATTTGTAAGCAGTTTAAATAAGAAATGTTGAAGCAGGTCCTTCTTTTTGTAATATTAATTTTCTGTTATGGTGTCACGAATGCCCAGTCATCACTATGGAATCAAGTTGAAAAGAAGGAATTCAAAACTGTTCATAAAGAATACAAAGGACTTCAGAAAGTTTATAAAAAGTTATTTTCCTCACAAGATGGAGATGTATGTGAATTTGAACTTTCTTGTTCTTCTTATTCAAGGCTTTGTTTTGCTAAGTACTCTTTTTTTCAGGCGCTCTTTCTCACTTTCGACAGGTTAAGTCGCTGCAATGGCAGTGAGGCAGAACGCTATTATGAAAGGGCAGAATCTGGCAAACTAATAGATATTCCCAGATGAAGCTCCAATTGTTTTGCTGTTTTTTATTGTTAAGCTTGCCAGGCTTTACCCAAGGTTTTTATTCTGATACCAGTAGCTTGACCTATGCCAGAAGTCTTTATGATAACAAAGAATATGAATGGTGTGAAGAAGTATTACGTGAACATATTGGAAACAGCAAGAATGATTCAATCTATCTTCTTTATGCCAAAACACTTTTTGCCTCAAAACAATATTCAGGCATATTGCAGTTGAAGCCTTATGCCAACAAAACATTCCCGCAAACAAAGCTGTATTATCAAGCACTGAGTATCTACTTAGATTCATTTGAATACATCGATAATTTAATAGAACTGAATCCTCTTTTAAAAGCTTATTTGTACTTAAAGGAAGGTGATATCATTTCTGTTCAGGAATTACAAAAGCAATATGTATTAGAAGACAGTCTCTATTTAAATGAACAAATTCAACTGCTTTCCTCGCGAAAGAAAAGTAGTCGCTTGCCCATTTATAGTTCCTTGTTGATTCCCGGCTCTGGTAAGTATTTATTGGGTGTAAAGAAAGATGGACTCATTAGTTTTTTATCATTTGCTACTTATGGATTTTTGGCCATACGGGCATTTGATAGATATGGCATAAGTTCGAGTTTTGCTTGGGTGAATACTGCATTGACATTCGGTTTTTATGGAGCCAATGTGCTGGGAACCCAATCAGAAATCAAACGACAAAAATTGTATCAAGAGAAAATACTAAAAAAATCTGTGAATGAAAAACTGGAGAATTATATGTTTAGTTTGGCTCATTAGCTGTTCTTTTCAAGGATGGTCGCAGGAGCTCTCTAAACTGATTGATTCTGCAGACAAGGAATTGGAAATGGGTAGACCCCTTCAAGCATTTAAACTGTATAAGCGTATTGCATTTTATAGCGGTAGGAATGATTTTGAATGGAATTATTTACAAGCTGCCTTTCAAGCAAAACTGTATGATGAATCTTTTGTATTGGCGCAAAATATGATTCAAAAAGAAGCCTATGAAGACAGTTTATACCTGTTTAAAATCTATGCCATTTCTGCCATCAATTCTGCAAACTACCAAGTCTTTCAAAGCGATGATCCTTATGAAATGAGTCGTGATGAAACCTTGCATCAACTGTATTTACATTATGGACTCCTTGCTAATTTTAGGCAAAAGAAATGGCCAGAAACCTTTGCCACACTTGATACCTTAGTGGGTAAAGGTATGATGAGAGCAAGCCATTCAGATTCCTTGAAACAGATATTGAACAACTTACTTAGCATACAAGCCAAAGAAATTGGCAACAAGAGTTTAATCGTGCCAGGCTTGGGTCAGCTGGCATTGAAAGATTATAAAAATGCAAGCCATGCTTTTCTTCTGAATGCTGGATTAATCAGTGCCATGGTGGTCTCATCTGTGATCCAAACACCCTTGGATGGAATACTCTTCTGGCTCACACCCGTATCTCATTATTATATAGGCAATGCCAATGCCGCTTACGAATTGGCGCAAGTTCAGATTCAAAAACTTGAAGTGGAATTTGAAACGGTATTGATGCGATGAGCATGGATAGGGTAGGGACTTTATTCGATGAATAAAACAGAATGATTTGGCTTGTTTTATTGAAACCAAGTCGCTAATTCATTTCTCCAAACCAATAGCAGTACCCCTGCAATAGAAACCAAAACAGCCAAATAAGATTTGAGATAGACTTTTTCTTTAAAGAACAAGACCGCAGCAAAAGTGACAGAAACAGGAAGTAAAGAGAGAATGGTTTGGGTAATACTTACTTCAATTTTATTGGCTGAAAACAAAGACAATGAAACACCAATTACCGGACCAAATAAAGTGCCCAACAGAACAGGTTTTAATTTATTGGAATGAAAAGTAATTGATTTGAATTCCATCCAGATATTGGTTTTAAATACACCAATCAAATAAACAGAAAGCGTAGCAATGAACATGCGAATCCATGTTGCGTGCACAGCCGTAATCTCTTCACCAGAGCTCATGAAACCCTTCTTGGCCAATACCAAACCCAAGCCCTGACAAACTGCTCCTAAAAAAGCAAAACTGATACCCTGAGTAAAATTTCCTCTTCCTTCTGCTTGCACCGCAGCCTGTTCATTTTTAGAAAGCGTCAGTAACAAAACGCCTAAAATAGAAACCAACATACCTACTATACCCAACCAAGATAATTGTTCATCTACAAAAAACATTCCTGCTAGCAAAGCCGCACCGGGCGCAAAACTACTAAATAGTGAAGTACGCCTGCTCCCTAAAATATGGTAAGCCGTAAAGGCAAAATAATCACCCAAGGTTAATCCCACAATACCCGATAAACCAAACCAGATGTAATGTGAAGATTCGGGTTGGGTAAACAATACAAGTGGACTGATACCTGAAATGATACAGGTCATGAAGCCCAAAACCAAAAACGCATACAACAAACGCACACGGTTTACAGAACCCGGATTGGCAATTCGTGAAGCATGTGCAAATGAAAAAGTTCCGATCGTCCAGCTGAAAACGGTTAATAAAGCGGCTAAAATACCCAGACTTGTATTACTCATACTTCAATAATACAGGTAAAATAGAGGATATCAAACAAACGAAATGAAGTTCATGAACCAGGATAAAATTCTACCGATACCATTTACATATTTACCTCAATTAGTAAATATTTTTTGTTAATGCATTGATTTTTAAAATTTAATGTTGATTTTGCATTTTAAATATAGATTAAAAAATAAATCTCAAGTATAAATCAGGGGCAATAACTTAAGCATTCCCCCTGTTTTGTTAAAGTGTTATAAAGCCTGCCTGTAAAAGGGTGGGCTTTATTTTTTATAAAATTGGAGTAAAAGTTTCAATGGGTGGTTGAATTCAAAAAAAATTGAAGATAAATGCCTTGTAAGTGAAAAGATTAGAAAGACTTGGAGATTAGTTTTACACTAACAAAATTAAAACTCCAATGAGAAAAACATTTTTAATCATGTTGATACTCTGTTTGTATTTAGGAGAATTGAAAGCCTCTAACAAATATTTCAAAAAGTATCACAGCTCAGAAATTCCCCCTCACCGCAAAGGTCTTGCAGTATCTTTATCAGGAGGCACATTAGGTGCAGGAATTGGAATTCACAAAGGCTTATCGCCACATTTTGCTATTCGTGCATCTTATTTTTCGGGAAATTTAAATCAAAAAGCCGAGACCAGTTTTGGTTCAGATGCAGTGAGTTTAGATGCCAATATTAAAGTGGGAGCAGTTGGATTGTTTTTGGATATGCATCCTTCTAAATATTCATCCTTTCATTTCAGAACGGGATTGGTTTATAACTTTAACAATTACCAAGTAGACATTACACCAAAGGGAAACCAGAACTACGGATTTATTGAGTATACCCCAGCGCAGGTAGGAACCATCACCTTTGATATAAAAGGTGCAAATTATGCCCCTTATTTAGGGATAGGATTTGGAAGAGCTATACCAAAAAGGAGACTGGGATTTGGCTTTGATATGGGCGCCTTTTATCATGGAGATCCTATTACTCAATTGAATTGTACAGGAACCTTTGTTCCAAGCAATACACCAGAAAATCAAGCTTTATTACAAAAAGCCTTTGAAGGATATAATTTTTATCCTTTTCTCAATTTTAACCTGAGCTTATTAATCATTCAATCAAAATAAAAATGAAAACAAGAAATACAATCACCCTACTGTTGATGGTTTTGCTTTTTGTAACCTGTAAAAATCCGGTGGAGGAGCTCAAAGGATTCAGGTTAAACATGAATGGAATCTTAGCAGACCCATTGGTTAAATTGAATTTTGCAACCAATGATTCGAGCATGCCTCAGCCTAAAAATTTAATTATTAGAATTACGGGTAATGATGCCAAATATATTTTTGATGGGAATGGAAAAACAGAATTTTCCGGAGAGATTGGAGTAGTTGATTTGTTGCTTGGTCCTGGAGCCAATCCTGATGCCAACAAGCCTGTTGTATTTACTGTTGAAGCCACTGCAGATGACTGTGCGCCCATTCGACAAGACGTTTATATATTTTCGAGAACACAAAAGTTAAATATCAATTTAACCTTTCAATCCAATAAAAAATTAGAACCGGGTATCACTTATTTAAGTAAGGATTTATCTTTTTTAGGAAAAAAAGCCAATGATACGATATCATTTGATTATA
>JBMLPO010000026.1:1510-4865 GCA_049242065.1 Bacteroidia bacterium | reverse complement strand
AACAAAGTTCCAAGTGAGTTTCGCTTATCCTGTAATTGGACAAGTTCATCGAGCCCATATTTATCAGCGTTATATGTTGGTGCGTGAGATTTCTAACAAATGGCTGTTGGCTGGTAGTTTAAAGGCAGAGGGACATGTTGCTGATATTTTCGATATCAGGATAGGATATAGATTGAATCAAACAAAATAGATAATAACATAAATAAAACTAATGAGACATCTATTTATCAACTAAATTGTTTGAGGTAGAAGAATTAGAATTATTTTTGACGAATCAGTCCAGCAGCATAGTACTTATAGACTATTTAGCAATTTCAATAAACCAGTAAATAAAACAATAAGAATGGCATCAGGATTTTTCGCAATTTTAGATGATATAGCAGCTCTAATGGATGATGTGGCAGTAAATGCAAAACTTGCTACAAAAAAAACAGCAGGCATATTGGGAGATGATTTAGCTGTAAATGCAGAGAAATCAACTGGCTTTGTATCATCTAGAGAAATACCAGTTTTATGGGCAATTACAAAAGGTTCATTTATCAATAAACTCATAATTGTACCTATTGCACTACTTCTAAATTTATTTTTACCCATTGCCATACAAATCATTCTAGTTTTAGGTGGATTCTTTTTAGCCTTCGAAGGCATGGAGAAAATTGTTGAGTATTTCTTTCACGCCAAAGAAAAGAATCAAGAGACGAAGTCTACAGACAATACTGACGACAGAAGTGAAGAAAAATCGAAAATAAAATCAGCCATTACCACCGATTTCATCTTATCAGTTGAAATTGTAATCATTGCCTTGAGCACTGTATTGGACCAAGAATTAAGCAAACAAATCATAACGGTTTCTATTGTTTCTATCTTAGCCACAGTTGGTGTTTATGGCATAGTTGGGCTCATAGTAAGAATGGATGATTTAGGATTTATGTTGATTAGAAAATCCGGAGAAAAGGGAATCTTGAATAGTCTAGGAATGTTATTGGTAAAAACCTTACCCCTAGTCATACAATTTTTTGCTATTGTTGGAACCATTGCATTGATACTTGTATCGGGAGGGATTTTTGCGCACAATATTTCATTTATGCATGATGTTTTGCATGAATGGCCATCAACAATCAAGGAGTTTTTATTTGGCGTAGTAGGAGGATTATTGAGTATATTGATCATTGGGCTCATCAAAAAAATGATGGCAGTATTCAAGAAATAAAATCCATCATCATTTCAAATAAAAAAAACTCAGCCTTGAAGACTGAGTTTTTTTTATGGAAAAATTATTGTTTGAACCTATTTCAATTTCTCATAATTTCTTTGAATGAAATTGGTCAGTTCTTCACCATGTAAAAGATTCTGAGATAATTTTGCTAAATCAAAAGCTTGTTGTAAAACTGGTGTTTTTTCAGCCTCATCCAAGCTTACAAGTTTTCTTGCTAATTCATGGTTGGTATTTAAAACCACATTCCAAGTTTCAGGGAAGGCACCAAACATAGACATACCTTGCATCTTTTGCATATCAGCCATACGTCTCTCCCACTCTGGTTTGATTAGGGTTAAGAAATGATCATCTGGAGCAAGAGCTTCTGTTTCGAATTTGAACTTACCAGCTGCACCAAATTGTTTTTCAAATGATTCTTTCAAACTACTTTGTTCAGCATCACTAAGTACACTTTCTTTTTTGATGTCTTTATCAATTAGTTTATCGATACTTTCACTATCAACTCGCTTCCATGAAGTATTTTCTAATTTGTGTTCAATGTTTGAAATGAAATGATTATCTAAAGGACCATCCATTAACAAAACATCGTATCCTCTTTTTTCAGCGGTTTGACAGAAGCTATCATGCGCCTTCAAATCATTGGTATAGAGGTAAACAATTTTATTGTTTTTGTCTGTTTGGGTAGCACTTACTTTCTCTTTGTATTCTTCTAAAGTAAATAAATCCTTTGCTTTATTCTGAAGTAAACAGAACTTACTTGCTCTATCGTAGAACTTCTCATCAGTAATCATTCCATATTTCACAAACAAACCAATACTTTCCCATTTGTTATTGAATTCGGTTCTATCTGCTTTGAAAATTTCTTCCAGTTTATCGGCAACTTTTTTAGTGATATGAGAATTAATTTTCTTCACATTTGAATCACTTTGTAAGTAACTGCGACTAACATTCAAAGGAATATCTGGTGAATCAATAACACCTTGAAGCAGCATTAAGAACTCGGGAACAATTTCTTGAACGCTGTCTGTTACAAACACTTGGTTGCTATACAACTGTATTTTATTCTTTTGAGGTTCGAAATCATTTTTAATTTTTGGGAAATACAAGATACCAGTTAACTTGAATGGGTAGTCGACATTTAAATGAATCCAGAATAAAGGTGTTTCGCTAAAAGGATATAATTCTTTGTAGAAGTTTTCATAATCTTCTTTGGTACATTCTGAAGGAGCTTTTGTCCAAAGAGGTGCTGGATTATTGATTACTTTTTCTTCATATTCAATTTCAACTGGGAGGAACTTACAGTATTTATCGAGGATACCTTTGATACGGAAAGAATCATTGAATTCAATAGAGTCTTCAGCAATATGAAGAATCACTTCTGTACCTCTTTCAGTTTTATCATGAGCTGAAATTTCGTAAGAGGTGCTACCATCACAAGACCATTTAACTGCTGGTGCATCTTCTTTGTATGATTTGGTAATCAACTCAACTTTATGAGCTACCATGAATGCAGAATAGAAACCCAAGCCAAAATGTCCAATAACCTGTGCCCCTTTGTCTTTGTATTTATCGAGAAACTCTTCTACCGAGCTAAATGCAAGTTGATTAATGTATTTACCAACCTCTTCTTCAGTCATACCGATACCACTATCAATGATGTGGAGGGTTTTAGCCTCTTTGTCGAGTTTTACTTTGATTTTTAAATCACCCAATTCACCCTTTGCTTCACCGCTAGAGGAGAGTGTTTTTAATTTTTGGGTAGCATCTACTGCATTGGAAACCAACTCTCTCAAGAAAATCTCATGGTCACTATAAAGGAATTTCTTGATAATTGGGAAAATGTTCTCTGTGTGTACGCTGATATTGCCTTTTGTTGTCATAAGATGAGTATTTAGAAGAGGAATAACAAAGAGCATTCCAAGGGGTAGATTGCTGACAAAATGGCTTTTTATGGCTATTGGCTGTTGGCTTCTTGCTACTGGCTACTGGCTTCTAGCTAATCGTGCTAAGAGATCGAATAGTGCTCGAAACAACTATTCCTTCTCGCTTCTTCACTTCTTACTCTTGCTGTTGCCCTGGCTTTTGCTGTTGGCTTCTTGCTACTGGCTACTGGCTTCTAGCTAATCGTGCTAAGAGATC
>JBMLPO010000026.1:0-1410 GCA_049242065.1 Bacteroidia bacterium | reverse complement strand
GAATAGTGCTCGAAACAACTATTCCTTCTCGCTTCTTAGCTCTCGCTTCTTCTCTTCTTACTCTTGCTGTTGCCCTGGCTTTTGCTGCTCCTTCTCGCCTCTCTCTTCTTAGCTGTTGGCTGTTGGCTTCGCCAATGGCCAACAGCTAATGGCCAATGTGTTTTTTTACAGCTTGCTGTAAAAAAAAACGCCCCCGTTTCCGGAGGCGCTTTTAACCTTTACTTATGATTACTTACTTACATTGAATCTGATATGCGTAGGCTTTACATCTTCATCTGTAATAACAACCAAGTAATTTCCAACACTTAGTTCTGTGCAAACTAATTCAATTGTATTTTCATAGAAATTCATTTTGATTTCAACAGGAATGCTTCTTCCTAATAAATCAAGAACTTCAACTTTTGTATTTCTATTGAGCACTTTACAAGCGATTGCAAATTCACCAGCATTAGGATTTGGAAACAAGACATAATGGTTTTCAAATCTTACTGCTTGTTCAACAACACCAGTGCTGGTTTTGCTATCAGCTTTCACGTTAAAATCTAAAACATCCTTATGAGGGAAATTAGATTTCAATGGACGTGCATAACCAAAACAGGTGCCTCCTATTACTTGAACAATCATGGTGGTTGTATCATAGCAATTTTCAGAACCTACAGCTACAAGAGAAACGGTATAGGTTCCAGCAGATGCATAATGTTTGTTATAAATGAATGAGTGAGTAGAATCAATTGTACCATCACCAAAATTCCAGTAGTATTTCGGAATCCAACCTGTTCCTAAATACTGTGAGGTATTGGTGAAGTTAAAGCTATTACCAACTAAACATTGAACAGGATTTTCTGTATTAAACGAAGCACTTGGTCCTTTAGCAGTTGAAGGAACATATACTTGGGCAGTTGAAACACTAGAACAGCCGCTTGGGTCGATGGCAGTTAAGCTAACTGTAAAATAGCCCGTATCTGCATAACCTTTATTTGGGCTATTTTGATTAGAAACATTTCCATCACCAAAATTCCAGATATAAGTATTAGAATTTCCTGAACTGGTATTAAAAAATTGGACTTTATTCGAACAAACACAATTACAAATGGTATTCCTAAAATAGAAAGATGAGTTAACCGAACCAGCACTCGCGTTGACTGTTACAGTATCTTTAATTGTAACTGTACAACCAGCATTGTTACTCATATTCAAGCTAACAATATAATCTCCATTCGCACTAAAATTATGAGAAGTCATAGGTCCACTAGATGTATTTGAACCAGAGCCCATATCACCAAAATTCCAAGTATAAGACTCTGCGTTTAATGCATCAGCTGTAAACACTACGTTTCTGTTACAAGAATTGGTATCAACTAACATTCTGCCTGTAGGAATATCTTGAATTTGTATAAATCTACTAAATGT
>JBMLPO010000025.1:0-3236 GCA_049242065.1 Bacteroidia bacterium | reverse complement strand
AATCAACTCTTGAAAAGGCCGGACTACTTTCCGCAAACTTTACTTTTAAAACTTTATTTAAGATGATTTCAGCAAGCCAATTAATAAAATGAACAATTGGCCAAAAAAGGTAATAAAAAAGCAAAAACGGAACAGCCAAAGCCTTCAGCAAAGAATCAGGATTGATTCTGAACAAGACCTTGGGTATGAATTCTGCAGTAACCAACACAATTAAAGTAGAAAGAAGGGTTTGGCATAATACCAATACCAAATGGTTTTGCTCGAAATAAGGCCACCAAGAAACCAAAAGAGGATCAAGAACTTTGGCCATATAAATACCATAAACTACCAAACCAATATTGTTACCAACAAGCGTGGTACTAATGAATTTAGAAGGATTGGCAACAAAAGGAGACAAGATTTTAGCATACAAACTCCCCTGTTTATTTTTGAGTTCAATCAGCAGTTTATTAGCAGATATAAAAGCAATTTCAATACCGGCAAAGAAGGCTGAGAATAAAACTGAGCAAATAATAATGAGAGACGTATTTTCCATAACCGCATCAAAGAAACAAAAAAATTGCTTCTGTTCCTATTGATTCAAAGCCTGAAGTTGCTGTCTGCCAACAAATAACTTCCCAAAACTAAACACTTGAATGCTGGCTAATTGTGGTTTATGGTTGATGATTGCAAAGAATTTCTCTGGGTCAATCTCTAAAGCTTCGTTGTTTTCTGAGTACAATTGCAAAGTTTTCTTGCCAATTTTTTTCTCATATACCTCAAGACTTGTTTTGCTGCCATTTGTCAATTCTAGCTCCAGTTTACAAAAAGCCTGACGTTTCATAATGGAATCGGTTTGTTGCGCGCTCACATAATCTAAATAACCTTCAAGGTATAAATTCTTAAACGATGACAAATAGATTTTCATGGCCTGCGGATCTGCTGGTAATTCCTGTTTATTCATATCGAACAACTTGCCACTTTTGATTACAAATGACTTTTCAGGTTTAGCAGGATATTCTACTTGTATACTTGCAATTTCATTGGCCTCGGCATTGAACACCAATTTACTTTGCCATTTTACTTCTTCTAAAAAAAAGCGAGGTGTTAAAAATCCCACAAAGCCCGGAATATGAATAATAAGTGGAGCTTTGGCATTCTCTTCATAATAAAATGTACCTGTTTTATCAGGAGTTTCAGAACCAATATAGAATGTCTTTACTAATTCACCATTGGCATATAATTCTGTTTTGATACCCCTGGTTGCTAAATCAGCAATGACGGTATTGTGCATTGGAGGATCAACCGGTCTTTGCATTTTCATATCGTGAATGGTGGACAGGAGCAGTGTTAATTTTTGCATATCTGCTTCTATTTTCCCATTCACCAACCATTTACCATCTGTTTGTTTTTCAAGTAAAACCTTTGCACCATATTTATCAGCCATAAAGATTTTATCAATGATATCAATTTGCTCAAATGATACATCTGAGCTATTGATTTGATTGGTACTCCAAGGCTTTTTAATTAGTAAAAAATAAATGAGTAATAATCCAAGCAATAAGCCTGAAAGAATCAATAAGTTCTTTTTATTCATGCACCTGTATATTTTCTTTTTCTGATAAACTGATTCACCATTCCAAACAAAACAATGAGTAATGCAGGGACAAATAAGTTGATGAAAATCCAGAAATTTCTTTCAGTTTTTATTTTGCCTTTATCTAATAAACGTAAAGTAATTTCTTTAGCTCTCACCTCAATAATTCCACTATCATCGCACAAATAATCGATACAATTTTGAATGAATTTCTTATTACCAAACTGCTCATTTGTATAACGATCGTAACCCAATGGAAAAACCTCACCAGTTGATTTCTTAAATTGATTTCTAATAACTTCACCATCTGAAATCACAATCATTTTGTTTCCATCTACATGGTCTTTGAATTTGATTTCAGGATTTTTTGAAGCATCATATCTGTACTGAAAAATTGAGGTAAAACTACCTTCTAACAAAACAGCTAAAGGGAAATTACCATTGCTTTTTCTTCTAAACATTTCTGGTTGTAAATCCAAACGAGATACATTTAAATCAACACGAACAGGAGCTGGCAAAACCCTTGAATAGGGTGAGCTTTGTAATAAGACCGTTTTCTGAATTCCTTTAACTGGTATGGTATCAATAGAAGAAGCAAATTGAAACCAAACTGGGTCGATTCCTTTTACAATAGGATGGTCGATGATAGGACCTGCAACTGGATAAAACGGCCATTGTAATAATTTCTGTTGAGGCACTCCATCACGCATGCCACTTAAAACAGGAATGGCATTACTTTGTAAATCTTGTACAATATTTGAGTTGATACGGATACCGTATCTGAACATCATGTCTTCTATATGAGTAGGATAAGTTGCAGAAACAAATATGTTCTCATTCCTAAGACTATCCATATCTGCAAGCTGCGATTCGAGTAACCACAAAACCTTACCACCATTCATGATGTATTGATCGATTTTAAACTTATCAAATTCAGGAATCTCTTGTGTAGGTTTTGCAATGATGATACCTGCGTACTCATTTAATTTTTGTGGCACTTGAATACTCAATGGCAAACGTTCTACCTCATAAAACTCCCCTAACATTTGTTGTGCTTCTGCCATATCCCATCGACCTAATTCGCCATGGTCTTCAATAATGGCAATCTTTTTGCTTTTATCGAGCAGTGCCTTTCTCAATAAATTACTCACTTCATATTCGAGTAATTCAATTGATGTATTGATAACATCTTCTGGATTTTGTCCGAATTGACTTCTTAAAAAATTAACTGGAAGTTCTTTTCCCTTGTAATATGCAATAGCACCAGGAATGATGATTTTTTGAGCAAACTCATCTTCCTTTTTTATTTGAACATTAGTGGGTTGTAACCCTTTACCCCCCAATTCCTGTATGATATCATTTGTTTTTTTGGCGTCTGCACCATCAAAAGGATCGATGAATTCGTATTGAATATTGTTGTTACTATATACCCTGTATTCATCTAAAATCTCTTTTACAGACCTGCTTAATCTTTTGAAACCAGCGGGAAATTCTCCTTCGAGATATACTTTAAAATACAAAGGCGCAGTTACTCTTTCTGCAAGTTTTTTACTGGAAGTAGATAGACTGTATCTTTTTTCTTTTGATAAATCTATTCTGAAAAATGTTCCTGAGAACATAATATTCAGAAGAATGACAATGGCAGTTATTAAAACAAATT
>JBMLPO010000024.1:0-4887 GCA_049242065.1 Bacteroidia bacterium | reverse complement strand
AATATTGAACATCAATTGGCCTAGAATCATACCAATACCAGCAGCCAAGAAACCATAGTTAAAACCATAAGACAATACATTACCAGAAACGGCATCTTTAACAGCAAATAAATCTTCAGCTAAATAACCGCAAACCAAAGGAGCCAAGAAAGCACCTAAGTTGATACCCATATAAAAGATGGTAAATGCTGCATCTTTTCTGCTATCACCAGCAGGATATAATTGACCTACTATAGTAGAAATATTGGGTTTGAAGAAACCATTACCAATGATAAGTAGAATCAAACCTAGATAAAAGAAAGGCAATGCATTGGCATTTGACATAAATAAAGAGAATTGCCCCAAAGCCATCATGATACCACCAATGGTGATAGAGCGGCGTTGTCCAATATAATTATCGGCCAACCAACCACCAAAAATTGGAGTTAGATAAACCAATCCAGTATAAATACCATATAATAATCCTGCATTTGCATCATCAAAACCCAAACCACCTTCAATGGTTGCTTTGGTTAGATAAAGGGTTAAAAGGCCACGCATGCCATAATAACTGAATCGCTCCCACATCTCGGTTAAAAACAAGAGATAGAGGCCTTTTGGATGTCCGGTTTTACTCATATAATTAGATTTTGTTTCGTTTTAGTAAAATGCAATATAAAGAGCTTTGTCACATTTGCAAAATCGGATACTTTAAAGCAGATTTGTTCTATGAAATTAAAAACTGTCAAAACCGCTACTATGATTATTCTAAGTAGCATGCTATTAAGCTCTTGCGAGAAAGTGGATGAGATTTTACAATCTGTAGGATTGAGCAATGAAGAAGTAATTAGTGGACTAAAACAAGCATTAAATGTGGGTTCTGACACCAGTGTAACTACACTTTCAAAAGTAGATGGATACTACCAAGACCTCACTGTGAAGATACTTTTACCAGAAGAAGCACAGCCTGTTTATAGCACCATTAACTCTTTACCTGGAGGAAGTATTTTATTGGAGAATGCCATTTTATCTATTAACAGAGCCGCCGAGGATGCTGCACCTCAAGCCAAGAGCATATTTACCAATGCCATAACAGACATCACCATTGCTGATGGGTTTACTATATTAAATGGAGGAGATACCGCTGCAACAGTTTATTTAAAAGATAAAACTTACGACTCATTAACCATGGCATTTGCACCAAAAATCAATACCAGTTTAAGTAAGCCTGTAGTGGGGAGCATCTCCGCACAATCTGCCTATAAAGATTTAATTGATGCATACAATACTGCAAGTTTAGGAGGTGTATTGTATCCTAAAATTACCACTAATTCTTTATCTGAACATGTTACGAGAAAAGCATTAGACGGCTTGTTTGTGAAAGTAGCGAAAGAAGAAAAATTAATTAGAACCGATCCTTTACATCGTGTGAGTGATATCTTAAAAAAGGTATTCACGAAATAATAAAACGATAGAAATGAAAACAAAAAAGCGAATCAAATGGTTCGCTTTTTTTGTTTAATATCAAACTAAGAAAAACACTTACTCTCAAATTACGTGGGTTGAGAATAGCATTTCATCCTCAATCAAATTGGTACTTAACTATTAAAATGCACTATTAAATCAACTAATTGGCATTTCACTTCACACATGTATTCTCATTATTTTCATATGCAGTGATAGGTTCATCAACAGTAACATGTTTGCATAAAAAATGCTGCTCCGATAAGCGAAGCAGCATTTCTTTTTTGATTCATGAAAGTTTAATTCGATTTAATAAACTTAATGGTTTTTTGTTGTACCGAATCATCAATTCTAATCAAATAAACACCATTGACTAAGTTTTGAATCTCTTTGATGGTAATGATATTTTCTCCCTTAGAAACATTTGTTATTTGGTTGAAAATTTTAGTCCCATTGACATCAAATACGGTCATATTTAACTGCGCATTTTCAGTAGTGAAATAAGAAACAGAAGCCTGGTCAATAACAGGATTTGGACTCAATCTTACTTGACTTAATGACTCATCACTTTTGCTTACTGAAACAATATGACTGTATTCAAATTCACCAGAATAGTCGATTTGTTTTAATCTATAATAGATTGTTTGATTCAAATCAAATGCATTCAAATGAATAGTCTGGTATTTGTTCAATTTGTTTGATGTTCCCATTCCTTTGACAAAATCGAATTGAGTAAATTCTTTTCCATCTAATGAGTACTCTAGTGCAAAACCAGCATTGTTAATTTCGCTGCTAGTTGACCAATATAAATCAACATCATTTTCAGAAGCAATTGCATTGAAGTTTCTCAATTCAACTGGCAATGGGTTATTGGTTGCATGCGTACCCGTGAAGATACCCAAAGAACTTAAGCCAATTGAACTAGCAGCAAAATTACCTTGAGTATTGTTTACAGTTGTTGAAGCAAAATTATTCCAAGTAGTTCCAGTTCCGCTGTAACGTGCTAATCTTAAATTAGCAGGACTCACCACTGTTCCCAATAATGATGAATCTTGCATTAGCTCAACTCTAACATTTAAGCCTGTACCATTTGTAGTTTGGAAATCCCAATAGGCATTCATAAAAGTTGCAGCTGTAGGAGTATTTGTTGGATTGATACCGGAATAAAATTTCAAGTCAACAGAACTTGGAATTGTACCAATAGTGCCCCAATTAACTTTTGCAATTCTTCTTGAAGCGAAGAAAAATGAAGTGCTATCATTTAGAGAAGGAACTTTATCTGCAAAAGCCGAAACAGGAATAGATGTTGGAGTAAATTCAAATGCACCGATATCTGTTGCACCATTTGTAATAGCTGTTGAACGAACACCAATTTGCGAGTTAAAGTCGCCACTAACTGTTGCAATTCTAGTACCTTTTCCGTTGGCATACCAAGCTAAAGGAGAAGAAGTAACGATACTTAAATCGTTAATTGCTGTATCTGTAAAGAATTGTTCAGCCGGAATATTAGTAAATGCCTCAGCCCAGTTGGTTTGGTAAGTTGCATTGTACAAAGAATTTAATGCCGACCACGATTGTGCAATACCACCTAACTCAGCAATAGAACTTGTATCTGCAGCTACCAATAAATTATAATTTAAGTTGGCAGAAGTAATAGGAGCAATTGAACCCAACGGATATTGTTTACCTGTTCCCAGGCTGGCTCTTTTGTTATAAAAAATATTGTTCATAGCAATCACATTTGCACCTGAGGTTCTATGAATTGCATAGGAAGTATTTACACCTGCGCCTACTACACCATTAATGAACACTGAATTATAAAAGTAATTACAATTACCCGAAGCGGAAGCATTCAAGAAGCCAAAAACCCTTGCCTCACCTGTAGTTTCTGCACCAAGTGAAATTTGATTATTTAAGAAATTAATTCCTAAAGTAGTTGAGCAGTACATACCAACTATTTGAGGAGAATTGGCAGCAGTTCCTTGTCCCAAAGCAAATACTTTTGAAACTCTATTTCTCTCCACAGTTAGATTGGTTCCACCGGTGATATGAATTCCAGCAACTGGATAAGCTGCGGATCCAAAATTGAAGTTTCTAATATCTGAAATTGAATTGGAACGAATAATATGATTGGTTCCACCGGTGATATGAATTCCATTTAAAGTATACAAACCGAAAGCAGTAGTAGCATTGTTCCCTTCAATTCTTCTGAGGGTATTATTAGTTACTGTATGCGTACCATTCGTAATATAAATACCAGCATGTCTATACACAGTTGAGCCTTGGTAATATCTAAAATCAGAAATTAAATTTCCACTTACCAAAGTTGTTGCATTACCTAATTCAATCACACCAGCATCACCACTATTTCTTAAAGTATCGTATGGCATAGCAGCACCACCAAATGTATTATTTGTAATTTCAACATTACCTGAACCCACAACAATACATTTCATAAAATTAACAGTTCCAGTAGAACTGATATTAGAGAACGTATTATTAGAAATGATGATAGGATTGGTATTTGAAAGTGTGGTAGCCAGATTAATCATGGTTAAACTTGATGAACTTACAAAAGCAGAACCACTTCTATTTGCAGAAGCTCCTCCAAAGCTATTACCTGTGATAACATGGCCATTTCCGCCATTGACTTGAATCACCACCATTGCATTATTTTTGGTAATGGTTTGATAAAAACTATTGTTGGTTATTCTCCAGAATGAGCCAGCAGTTGTACTGAGGTTAATACCATTGAATCCAAAATTATAAATTTCATTATCACTGATGGTATTGAAATTATTATCAGGAGTTCCTTGAGAGAATATAGCTGTATTAGGAATATTTGAACTTGCTATGGTTCCCAAGGTATCTCTAAACATACAACCAATTACAGCATTTGAATCATTACCAGTAGCATTTGGAACATTTGAACCAAAGAAGTTTAACATACCAACTGTATTGTTTACACCTTCAATGATTACATTTCGAATGGTATCTCTTTGTGCATCATTTAAGAGATTCAAAGTAGCAGCACCTTGAACTCTATTCATTATTCTGATATATCTTCCTGCGCCATTGAATCGTCCATCAATGATTACCTTATCAGCACCATCTAATCTAATTAAGGCAGAATTTGAAGTAGCAAAAGATCCTGTTAAACTTCTAAGAGTAGCTGCATCAGGAACAATATTGATTGTAAAATCAATATTATCTTTAGGCATATTATTCAATGCTATGGTACCTGGCTCTTCAATGTCTGAAGTAATTTGAAGGGTAACATGACCAGAAAGACTTCCATTATTTAAAGCTTGGAACGCACCACCAACACCTGTTAGAGTTGTGAAAGTTTGACCAGCGCCAACATTATAAGTTCCTGAGTAAGGAATTAAAATCGCATAAAAACTATTAAACTGAGGATGTGAAATAATTGAGTTGACATCAACA
>JBMLPO010000023.1:0-2686 GCA_049242065.1 Bacteroidia bacterium | reverse complement strand
TGGTAGTTGCAAAGCCAATTATTCCAATTTTAAACAATTTTTTGTTTGATATCAGAGATGGAATCTTACATATATCTTCAACAGATTTGGAAACAACCATGAGTACTAGCATCAAGGTTGATTCAAAAGAAGATGTTTCGATTGCAATTCCATCAAAAACAACCATGGAATTGTTAAAATCATTACCTGATCAGCCACTTGCTTTCTCAATCAATATTGAAAAAGGATTTGTTGAAATTAAATACGAATCAGGTAGATTCAAATTAACTGCACAAAAAGGAGAGGAGTTTCCAAAATCTCCTGAATTAGAAGAAGCCAATTCTTTTAAAATTCCTGGAAAAGTATTGCATAAAGGTATTGTAAAATCAGTATTTGCTAGTAGTAATGATGAATTAAGGTTAAACCTTACAGGTGTTTATGTTCAGTTATTTTCTAACAGCATCACATTTGTAGCTACAGATGCCAATCGTTTGGTTAGAATCGCTAGAACTGATATCAAACCTGGAGTAGAAGAATCATTCATCATTCCTAAGAAAGCTTTGAGTTTATTAAAATCTGTATTACCTACAGACGATACTGAAGTTAGTGTGAGTTTCAATAGGTCGAATGCATTTTTTCAATTTGGCGATATCAGTTTAATCTGTCGTTTAATTGATGAAAAATATCCTGATTACAAAGCGGTAATTCCTACTGAGAATCCAAATAAATTAACAATAGACAGAGCTGAATTGTTGATGTCTGTTAAACGTGTTTCAATTACATCTAATAAGACCACTCATCAAATCAGATTGAAACTTGCTGGTAGTGATTTAACTATTAGCGCAGAGGATATTGATTTTGAAAATGAAGCTCAGGAGAAATTAACTTGTTCATACGAAGGTGAAGACATGGAAATTGGATTCAATTCAAAGTATTTATTGGAGATGTTAAACTCTATGGATGCACTTCAAGTAACCTTAGAAATGTCGCAACCTAACAGAGCAGGTGTTATCGTTCCATCGGTTCAAGAGCCAGGCGAGGAAATGCTGATGTTGATTATGCCGATGATGTTGAACAATTACTAATATTAAACTAAATCATAATCCTCCTTTTGAAGGGGGATTTTTTTTTGCACCAAACTTAAAACAATGAAAAATAGAACACTTAAAATGCTAGTCCTTTTTTTGGCTTTCGGGTTAACACAAAATGCATGTAAAAAAGCTGAGACAACAACGAGTAATACCAATAACTATCCTGATTTAACAGGATGTAAGGTAACTAGATTTTATGATGTCACTAACGAAACTAAAATTAGCTACAATGCAAATGGAACCATTGCAAAAGTTGAAGAATATGAAGCAGGCTCGTTATATAATACCAATACTTATACTTATGAGACGGGTAAAGTGAGTTATGTGAATACAAGTGGCAGAGAAAAAGGAGAATATCTATTAGATTCAAAAGGAAGAGCTACATCTAGTGCAATTATTTATTACCAAGCTCAAGACCCAACTACTGCAACAAGTGGAGTAATGGCAACTTACAAATACAATGCAGATGGTAATTTAATTGAAAAACAAGAAGAGTATAATAGTCAGAGTGGTAAAACCTCTTATCTAACTACTTATCAGTGGACAAACGGTAATCTAACTTCAGAAATTGAGGTAAGTAGCAACAATAATACATACATTACCAATTATGAGTATTATATGGATAAATCCAATGCCTTAGGTGCAACAGATGCCGCTATGGATTTTACAGGAGTGCAATCGAAAAATCTTGTCAAAGCACATAAAGATGGAAAAAATGGTTCTACCATTGTTTCATTTACCTATGATTTTAATTCATCAGGAAAGCCTACCAAAGTGATCTTTGATGAAGATGGCACCAAAGGTGAAATTAATTTAGAAATGATTTGTCCTTAAACCTTCAAAACTTTATAAAAAAAGAGCTTGCAAAACAAATGCAAGCTCTTTTTTTATGCTTAGTATTTTGGAAGGCTCAATCGGGTTAATCTCATACTTGCCTTTCTGATTATTTTACTGAAATCATTTTGATTATAGGTAACCTTTAATCGTTTGAAATAACTCAAAGGGTCACCATTGGCGAAGATATTCATGTTATTGGCTCCAATATTATAAGGCTTTTTATATTGAATAAAATTGGCATCATAGAAGAATAAACCATAATCAATTTTATTGGTAACTACAGATACATCTTCACAAAATGCAGCTATAAAATAATTACTGCTATCAAACGAAACATCAACAGCTGATAGTTGGTCATTGAGTAAATTGCCAGCAAACTGTTTCTTGCTAATTTGATTGGCATTTGAGTCCATAAAGAATAAGACAGGGCAAAAACCAAAATGCTTTTTAAACTCTGAAATTACCATTTGATTGGTTTGATTTTGGTGCACTTGCAAGTATCTTATTTCTTCCCATTTATTTTGCTTTTTTAATTTTTCTATGATCTTCTCATTAGGTGTTTCTAGCATAACCAACAAAGTTCCTTTCGCTTGTTTTTGCAGTTGATCACTCAATGATTTTTCATTTTTATAAATGGTATTTTTCACATCAACTGCGCTTAACTTTAATCCAAATTCCAAAACTGAAGGTCTTCCTTTGATAGCTAAATCATTTATTTTGTTGGTTAGGCTATGTGTATATTTAATTTCAACCCTTGCAACATTTCCCATAGATAAGCT
>JBMLPO010000022.1:0-6262 GCA_049242065.1 Bacteroidia bacterium | reverse complement strand
GTTGGATTCTCAGATGTTTCCTGTTTCTCAAAAATAGTATAGAGAATAGATGGAATAACAATGAGTGAAAAGAGTAGATTATATGCCAATAAATAATTTATATCTAACAATAAACTGAATTGGTTTAGTGCATAAAAAAGGATACCAATTAGTATTACTAAGAGCCTACTGTTATTGCCGAATTTTAATATTTGTTTTGTATATAAATCGCCCATGTATCAGCAAATTACCTGCTTAAAATTTCTTATCAAATACTTGAAGATTAATCAATTGTGATTGATTTTTTAATGACAAAACCGGACGGAATAATGACTTTAAATTTGGAATAATTGCTAATTCGAGAATTAAGAATTTTTCTTTTAATTGAATATAAAACAAAAAAGGTGGACCTAAATCCACCTAATTTGTTAACCATGAATCAATAATTTTATTTACTATAGATTTTTGTATTATCTCTATAATTTTGTTTGTTAAGATACCAATCTGTATTTGATGAGCCATTGCTGTTTGCCCAATTATAAAAATTCAAATAAGCATCAGTGAAATCAGTTTTTTCTAAAGGATAAGGGATAGATTGATTTATATTCAATACCCAAGGTAACTCATTTTTTGTTTTGTAGTATCTTCCTTCAGCTGGATTGCTATCATCTTGATACATTCCAAAATAACTTGAATTGACTAATGATGTTGGAACTCTATTTGGAAGATGGATTTCTTTTCCTCTGTCTTGGCCTACAATTAAGTATGGATTAAAGATTGCAGATGTAAATGAAGTAATAGCTGTTCTTTCTTCGCTTGCCCAAGTATTTCCATCAGCGAATTTAATGGTAATGACTGTGGTGTCTGTACCAACAAAAGGAGCTTGCGGATCAACATTCACAAATGAATAACCACCAGTTACAGGTAATAAATCGTATGCATCTTTTAAGACCAAAATATTGGTATAAGTTTGACCAGCTTCTGTTCCATTTCCGTTAAATCCTGCCCATGTTGCACCTACAGCTTTTGAACCAGTTACGGATAAAATTCTGTTTGAAGGTATACCATCTAATTGGAATGCAAATCCATTGTGTAATGCTCCACCAATTGCACGTGTAACAAATGTATATTTTACTTCTACTACCTCATTGTTTGCATTACTAGTGATTAGATAATTGTAATCTAATACTAAGTCATTGAAGTCATAATCACCTTTACCTGGCCATAAATCCTCAAACATCAATGTGCCAAAACCTGCTGCAGGAAATCTTGTATTGTAAGCTTTAAAAGCATTATTTGGGTATTCATCTTCTGCATCTATTACACCATCATTGTCTGCATCTGGTTGTAATGTGCTGCAATTTGAACTAGTCTTTAATTCATTAGCATAATATTTGTTATTACCTGTTCCATTGTATTCAATTACTGTGAAGTGGTAATAGGTAGCAGGGTTTAATCCTGTTACATTCACAGAGTTTCCGTTACCATCATATACCACATAGGCATTTCCTATTGCTGTTCCACTTCCGTAAACTGAATTGGCTGTATAGCTGCTAAGATCGCTAGGATTCACATCTGGATCAGCAGAACTTCTTGCCAATACAATTCTGTTTGCTCCATTACCTTTAGTCCAACTTAGGCTAATATTATTTTGGCCTATAGCTGTAAATGTAATATTAGAGGCTCCTGTTGTTGGAGATGGTATTAATGTAGTAGCATTACAAGAAAGTCTTAAATTGATAGCATAGTAAAACTCGTTAGATAAATTATTGTATTCATATACATGAAAGTAATAGGTGCTTGCGCCAGTTAAATTGCTTAAATTAAATGAGTTTCCATTTCCATTGTAAACAACAAATCCATTTCCAATTGCAGTTCCTTGTCCATACGATGCGTTGGCGGTATAACTTGCAAAGTCAGTAATAAGTGTATTGGGTGCTGCATCTTTACTAGCAACAACCAATCTGTTATTTCCATTTCCATTGGTCCAAGACAAGGTAAGTGCATTAGCTGTAATATTGCTAAATACTGCATCACTAGGCCCAATTGTAGGATAAGAACTCAAAGTGGTTTGGCAGGCAGTAAATGCTGTGGTATTGAATACTGCATTGCCTGCTGATAAACTACCTACATATTCATAAATATCAAGACAATAATTGGTAGAAGCAGTTAATCCAGATAAATTAACAGTATTAATATCTCCAGAGCCAACTACAAAATTACCAGTTCCAATTTGTGTTCCTGATCCATATGAAGTGTTAGCGGTGTAAACGGTATGATTACTTGGAGCAACAGCTGTAGTAGCACTTGTTCTTGCAACCACCAATCTGCCTGAACCGCTACCTTTTGTCCAGGTGGCAGTAAATGAATTTCTTTCAATATTAGTAAAAGCATTGGAGCTTGAAAGTGTTGAGGCTCTCGGTGTAAAAAGGATAGAAGAGTTATTTACTAGCGTAGCAGAGTTCGAATTGTTTACAGATGTATAACTAACTGTGTGAGCACCATTCGTAGCTGTACTAACTGATGCAAAATCTGAGCTTGAAGTGGCTCCTGCTCCTGATAAACCAATAGAATAAGTGCTAAAAAATGAAGCCCCATTCATGCCAGAGTAGATGAACTGTATTTGGTTACTTGTTTCGTGTAATACCATCTGAAATGTACCTCTTCCTGTACCATTTCTAGGAATAGCAACATTCCATTCAATAGTGAATGTTCTGTTTGGTGAAACGCCATTGGTAATCGTGTGAACGCCTTGCCCTGTTGAATTTGGAATATTCATTCTTTCCCAAAAAGGCGCAATCTTAGGTCTGTCGTTGCTATTGGTTAGATCGTTGGAGTTATTTGCTGTAATGGACATGCTACTTGAATTGCCCAATTTTATCCATCCATCTGAGCAAGCACCAAAATGCGAATAACTAATTCCGTCTAATGTAAAATTAAAAGGAAGAGCGATAATACTACTTACCGTATTACTTTGGTTTTGTACAATAATGGTTGTTTTTGTTCCAGTCACCAAATTCACATTTGTTTTCAATGTCATTTGATAAGTAGAATTATTAATGACTGCCAATGCTTGAAAGCTGATTAAGCTTAAAATGAAGGCGAGAGAGAAAATTAAATTTTTCATTTTTTTCATTTAATTATTTTAATTCAATTTCCATTTTACCGGAAGTGATATTGATTTCTTTTTTAATTCCACCAAAAGTCATTTTTAAAGATTCAATATGCGCAGGCACTTCTATTGAATGATTTAATGGATCACTGGCTTTGTGTAATTTTTGAAAGTATACATTGCCATCAACATCTGTTACTTTTAATGTTGAAACTCTAACATCATTTGGTAATGATGGGAAGGAGATAGCAATTGAATTCATCGATGACCATTTGAATGATTTTGATGGACTCAATTCCGCAAATTTCTTTGCCTTTGCAGATTGAATTTCTTCGTATTTTTCTACAAGGTGCTTTTTGCAACTTACTAGACCCAACTGCAATACAAATAAAATTAAGAAAATTGGTTTTAAAGTTTTCATTTTATTTTTCTATTTTGAAACCTATGTGTTCATAATGATGCCAAACTTATCTTTAAATGAATTAAATGCTTGTAAATCAACATTATAAAGTTTTTTGGCATTCATTTTTGTTGAAATTTGTGATTCAAAATGGGAATTGGGGTTTTAAATGGGAACATTTTATAATTATTCAATATTTTATAAAAAATCTTCATACTGCCATTCGTATAAAATTTATGATTAAAAATAATCAGTAAAAAGCATTGCTTATAGGTATTAATTTAAGCTTATTTACTTCTGAGTTATTTAAATTCCACATAAGTGATAAAGTGATTTTTTTTCCTTCATTTAGACTCTTTTTGTATTTCAATACTTTGTTTTGGGATTGAATCATTTTGAGAATTTTAAAAATAAAAGCGGAACGAATTCCGCTTTTATAAACCATGAAATTGCACCCTATATACCAGAGCACAATTGCTTGTTTTTTAGTTTTTGTTATTTAAAAATTTCGAAACCTTATTTAATAACATATCTATCTTAAATGGTTTGGTAATGAAATCATTCATGCCAGCATTTAATGCATTGGTTTTAGTTTCCTCAAATGCATCAGCTGTTAATGCAAGAATGGGTATATGGTTATTTTTAATAATTTCAGGTTGATTCCTAATGAACATACTTGTTTCGTACCCATCCATCTCTGGCATTTGTAAGTCCATTAAGATTAAATCGTAGTCATTATTTTCCGACAATAGATAAATGGCTTCTTTGCCATTGTTTACTATTGATATATTATTATTCCAATGTTTGAATATTTGGGTTGTAACAAATTGATTCATCTTATTATCTTCTACTAAAAGAATTTTATAATTAGATAAATCAGGATTGTTATCGGCTTTCTGTAAATTTTGATTGAATTTAATTTGATTACTGCGATCAAAATCTAAATACAAACGAAAGGTGCTCCCTACATTTAATTCGCTTTCTAATTCTATCTCTCCATTTTGAATTTCAACTAAGCTCTTTGTAATAGTTAGTCCTAATCCAGTTCCCCCATATTTCCTTGTTGTATCAGGTCCTGCTTGCGTGAAACTCTCGAAAATTCTTTTCTGATTTTCTTTCGAAATACCAATTCCAGTATCAATGATTTCTATGATTAAACAATTCCTGTTTTTGTATTTTGGATTGGTTTTAAGGTTAATATCAATGCCTCCCTTTTCAGTAAACTTTAGCGCGTTGCCTATCAGGTTATAGAGTATTTGATTTAATCTATATGGATCACCATTAACTATTTTAGGAACCTTATCCTCTATATGCAGGTTTAAATAAAGACCCTTGTTTTCAACTTTATGTAAGAATGTTGCTTTTATTTCGTTAAAACAGCGATAGATATCAAAGTCTATATTTTCTAGTTTAATTTTACCGTTTTCAATTTTTGAAAAGTCAAGTATATCGTTAATGATATTCAATAAATTTTCAGCGCTATATTTAATTGAATTCACGTAATCTACCGACTTTTGTTCAAGGTTTTCTTTTAACAAACATTCAGATAAGCCTAAGATTGCATTCATAGGGGTTCTAATCTCATGACTCATGTTTGATAGAAACTCTGACTTTACCTTAGCTGCATTGAGTGCATTGTTTTTAGCAATGAGTAAATCATTTGCTGCCATTTTCTTTTCTGTAATATCAACTGTAAATATGGCAACTCCTGTTATTTTATTGTTTTTATCTCTAATAGGATTGAAGTTGGATTCATACCAGGAATCTGGTCTTTTCTTACTAAATGATATTTTCTCCTCTACAGAAATTACTTCATCTTGAAGCGCCTTATTTATATTCGTTAACCAATGGTTTTGAATATTAATATCCAAGCCTAAATCATGAAAGCTAATATCTTTCTCAACCTTATTATAGTTTTGAGTTATATGCTCAACTGCTTGTTTAAATGATTGATTGAATGTGCTTATTTTTAAATGACGATCAACTGCAAAAATGATATTTTGGTTACTTTCAAGTATGGCATTTAATCGATTTGTTTTATCAATCAGTTCATCCTCTATCTGCTTTTTTAAGTTTGTTGTTTCTGTAATTTTTAATGCAGATAACAAGGATTTTTGTATTCGTTCCGGACTTATTTCATATTTGCTCAAATAATCAAAAGCTCCATTGGTTAACATAGTGGCAGCTACCTTCTCATCTCCATGTGATGTGATCACCACCAATGGTGTTGTGATGTTGATGTTTCTAATCTTTTCTAAGAATTGAAATCCATTTTCTCCGGGAAGGCCATAGTCTAGAAAAATACAATCAAAGTTTTTTTCTTGTAATACATCGAATGCAGTTTCTGCAGAGGTACACAAGGTGAGCTTAATAGGCTCCTTGATTTTCTTAATTGCATTATTAAACAGTTTAGCATCTAAACTATCATCTTCTATTAATAATATTTGATGGTACTGTTTTTCCATATTTCAATTTTTAACTTGAGTTAACTTATTGATACATGCAAAATATTTAATTACTTATAGAGCTATTCATTATGATGAAATATTGATTTTAATAGGTAGAAAACTATTAATTATTGGATATTCAATTCTATATATTGATTAATATCTTTTAAATGAATTGATATTTGTCGCATTTAATGCATTAAAAAACTTGTAATTATAGATGATGAATAAAAATTATAAGTAACTGAATTCTTTTGTTATCAAGTTTTATGCATTTTTTCAATCATCTTCATTTACAAATCGTTCTTATATATTAATATTTAG
>JBMLPO010000021.1:1540-2816 GCA_049242065.1 Bacteroidia bacterium | reverse complement strand
CTCCGAAATTAATTAATAAACCAATTGCGAAATTATAAGCTACAACATAATTTTTAGCTTGTGCCAAATGCACATCTTCTAAATTAATAATTGCTTTTAATTCAACTACTACTTGATTTTCAACCACAAAATCAGCCCTTCTTGTTCCAACTTTTATTCCTTCATAATAGATGGATTGATTCACTTCACGACCAAAAATCAAACCCGCTCGTTCTAGTTCAATCGCCAAACACCTTTGATAAATTACTTCTTGAAATCCATTACCTAAAGTATTGTGAACCTTCATCGCACAACCATTTATTTTATATGTTATCTCATCAATTGTCATTAAGCTTATTATTTAATCAACTAAATCCTTTTTTCTATCCTAAAAATCCAAAAGCAATCCTACCAAAATCAAAAATCAAAACAAAATCCTCTAATCCTAAAATCCTCAAATCCTGATAATCCTGATTCAGACAGCGTGGTACAATTCCCTCTCCAACTCCTTCACCGCCTCTAAGTACTTTTCTTTGCTGCCAAATTCTTGTATGATTTCATACGGTGAGCCCAATTCATCAAATGGTTTTACCCTTAATACTTCAATGCTTTCCATATTCGAGATTCCTTCATCTGCATATTTTTCCAAGAGGGTTTCTAATACTTTTTTGGCTTGCTCTCCATACTTGGTAAAGTAGTTTCTCTTCTTCACATTATTGGCTCTGTCTTTCCTGGTTAATGGTTTTTGGTCGTATGCTACATGACAGATTAAATCAAATAAATCTACTTGTTTATCTACAGCCTCATACAAGGCTTCTACCATTACACCTTGCTCCTGCAATTCAGCAATAATGGCTTCTTTGCGATCGGTAGAATTCCACTTATTTAAAAAGTCATCGAGTGAAGCAAATTTTTCTTTGATGATTTCTTTGGTATGGTCTTTTAAACTCGTGGTAATGGGTTTTCCGTGTTGGTCGAAATACATTTCTCTACTTACTAAAACAGAAACATCCACACCATTTACATATACTTTTTCTCTATAAGTAAAAGGCTCTTTAGATACCCAATTGCCGCTGAGTTTAGAACCATCAGGATAACGAATTTGTGCTTTTTCAAAAACAATTTCTTGTCCTGTTACTTCATCTAAAACAGTGATTGAATTTTCTTCTTCTTCAATCACCACCAAAGACAAATCATCATCTTGAGTCACAGGTTTAACTCGAATGGGGTCACCATCAAAATCTTTGTCGGCAAACAAATCTGTGGCATTTCTAAAATCAAGAATGGTGAAATACAA
>JBMLPO010000021.1:0-1440 GCA_049242065.1 Bacteroidia bacterium | reverse complement strand
GCATCCACATTCAATCCAATTCTAATCACACGATATGGAGCCAAGAAACCATCGTTGATACCCTGTTTTAATGAATAGGTATAAACAGGCTCACCAAAATATTCGGTATTACTGGTTTCTTTGGTTTCCTTGGGAGTAGCGGTTAAACCAATATGAGTTGCATTTTTAAAATAGGATAAAATTTCTCTCCAACTGCTATCTTCTTTGGCACTACCTCTGTGGCACTCATCAATCACAATTAAGTCGAAGAAATCGGGAGAAAAATCTTTGTAGGCATCTTCAATATTGGGTTCATTATTGGTTAAACCTTGGTACAAACCTAGAAAAACTTCATATGCCTTATCCTCTGTATCAATGCCTCTTTTTTTATTCGAAACCAATTCGTCTTTTCCATCTTTTGAAGAAACTACTTTCTTTTTTATGATGGTCATTTTGTCTTTGAAGTGTTTGAAATCACCTTTACGGGTTTGGTCAATCAAGGCAGTTCTATCTGCGAGAAACAAAATTCTTTTTTTACTTCTCGATTTCCACAAACGATAAATGATTTGAAAGGCAGTATACGTTTTACCCGTGCCGGTTGCCATTACCAATAAAATTCTATTCTGACCATTGGCAATGGCTTCAACGGTTCTATTTACAGCAATTTGTTGGTAGTATCGAGGCTTACGTTGACTGCCATCGAAGTAATAATCTTGTGAAGCAATTTTCTCCGCATCATCTGTCGTGATGCCCTTATAGGTTTTGTATTTCTCCCATAATTGTTGAGGAGAAGGGAACTCATCTAAACCAATTTCTGTTTCTATGTTTCCATCAGTAGCTGTGCGGTCGTGAAACAAAAATCCATCACCATTGCTGCTAAACACACAAGGAATATCAAGAATTTGAGCATATTCTAAAGCCTGTTGAATACCTGCTCTAAGCGAATGTTTATTGTCTTTGGCCTCAATAATGGCAATAGGAATATTCGGTTTATAATAGAGAATATAATCTGCACGTTTTTGGTTTCCTCTGGTAGTTAATTTACCACGTACATAAATTCTTCCATCGGTAAACGAAACCTCTTCAAGGAGCTGAGTATGTTTATTCCAACCAGATTTCTCAACAGCAGGGGTAATAAACTTGGTGCAGATATCACGTTCAGAAAGGGACTTTTTATCAATCATGTATTCATTCCAATAGCTGATGGCAAAATACGAATAATTTTGATTGATGTGAAGGGAAAATAGGAGAGAACAAGGTTTGAACTTTTAAGAGCAGCTTTTCATGAGAATTTTATTCATTAAGTTCAAGGGAACATCCCCAAAATCCTTTTTACTTCATCAACACTTCCCTCAAAACCTCCTGCAAATTTTCTCATTTTGTCCTTAGCTTTCTTTGATTCTAGATTCTAATTCATCAAAAGTTTGAATGGGTTCAATTGATTTTTTAAAGGAGGTGGTT
>JBMLPO010000020.1:0-10541 GCA_049242065.1 Bacteroidia bacterium | reverse complement strand
TTTTTGCCCAATTAGCTACTTACGACCACGAACAAATTGTGTTCTGTAACGACAATGCAACGGGCCTTAAAGCGATTATTGCTATCCACAATACTGTACTTGGTCCTGGACTGGGCGGTACACGTGTATGGAATTATGCAACTGAAGCTGAAGCTATCAATGACGTTTTACGTCTTTCAAGAGGTATGACTTACAAAGCTGCTATTTCAGGATTAAACCTAGGTGGTGCAAAAGCTGTAATCATTGGAGATGCCTCTAAAATTAAAACTGAGGCTTTGATGCGTAAATTTGGACGTTTCGTAGAAAACCTAAACGGAAAATATATTACTGCTGAAGATGTTAATACAACAACTAAAGACATGGAATATGTTCACATGGAAACTACCAATGTTGTTGGATTACCTGAAAGCATGGGTGGAGGTGGAGACCCTTCTCCAGTTACTGCTTATGGTGTTTACATGGGTATGAAAGCCAGTGCTAAACATGTTTGGGGTACTGATAGCCTTGCAGGTAAAAAAGTAGCTGTACAAGGTGTTGGAAAAGTAGGAGGTCACTTATTAGAATTCTTGCATAAAGAAGGTGCTTCATTAGTGATTTCTGATATCAATGAGGCTACTCTGAAACATTACGCTGATACGCTGGGTGCAAAAGTTGTAAATGGTGATGAAATCTATTCTCAAGATGTAGATGTATTTGCTCCTTGTGCTTTAGGTGCTATCTTAAATGATGAACATATCAATATGTTAAAAGCTTCAGTTGTTGCAGGTGCTGCCAACAATCAATTAGCTGATGAAAATGTTCATGGTCCTTTATTAATGAAAAAAGGTATTACCTATGCTCCAGATTTCTTAATTAATGCAGGTGGATTAATCAATGTTTACCAAGAGCATATTGGTTATAACAGAGAAACTGCTTACAGAAAAGCTGAGCATATTTTTGATGTAACCAGTGAGATTTTGAAGATTTCAGCTTCAGAAAATATTCATACGCAAAAAGCTGCGATGAATTTAGCAGAAAAACGCATTCTTGATATCTCAAGAGTACGTGCTACTTACTAAATAAAAAAAACAAAAAATAGCGGAAAACCGCAAACGTTCTTTCTTTTATAGCATTCAATGTTTATAACGTTTGTGGTTTTCTGCCCAAAATAAATTGTATGTTAAATAGAAGATTCTTACGTATCAAAGTTTTCCAATCTTTGTATGGTTTTGCTCAAGAAGAAAAACCACTTGCTCATTTGTATAAAAGAGCGATGTTAAATAACCTCGAGAAAACATACGAATTATATTTGTTTACCCTTTCTTTTCCTTTAGAATTAAAATTCTTTGTTGAACAGGAATTAGAGGTTCAGAAATCCAAATATTTTCCTTTGGATAATTTGATAAAACCATTAGAAGCACTTAGAAATAACAAGGTGATTGAGCTAATGGAACAGAATGTTCAATTTCAGGAAGCCATCAAAAAAGTAAAACCTAGGTGGATAGATTCTCTAGATTTTTCTAAGAAAATCTTCAATGAAATAAAACCCTTAGCCTTTTTCCAAGAGTATATCGCTAAGGGTTCTCCAACTTTTAATGAAGACAAAGCTTTTTTAACTACCTTATTCGAGCAATTGTTCTCCGATTCCGAACAGTATGAATCATACATGGAAGAGGCTTTTGTGAATTGGGAAGATGATCAAGTTTTGGTTCTAACTAGTCTCCAAAAAATGTTCAATCAACTGAAGGAAGCCAAACCTGAATTCCTGATTGATGCGCATAAAGATGAAGATGAGGATTTGAAATTCATGAAAGATTTGTTTGATTTTACCATCGAACACCAAGCTATGTTTAACGAATTGATTAATTCAAAAACACAAAATTGGGATCAGGATAGAATTGCTTTAGTAGATATTTTATTGATGCGCATGGCGCTTTGCGAAATTATGTTTTTCCCTTTCGTGCCTGTTAAAGTATCTATCAATGAATACCTTGAATTAGCAAAATTGTATAGCACACCGAATAGCCATGGATTTATCAATGGGGTACTAGATAAAATTCAAATGCAATTAAAAAAGGATAATAAAATTAATAAAATGGGTAGGGGTCTGATGGAATAATGCTTCAAACCTTCACTTTGAAAATCAATCTCAGTCATTAAATTTGTACAGCTCACTTTTACAATTATGAAAAGAATACTATTTGTTGCTTCTGTTTGCTCCTTGTTTGTTTTAGGAGCTTGTGAAGACAAACCTAATGGAAAAGCTTCAACCAACTTGGTAGAAAATCCAGTATCTGCAAATGATACTTCTGCATCGGCTGCAGACAATGCGCCAATCATGAGTTTCAGTGAAAACATTCATGATTTTGGAAAATTAGTTGATGGGGAAGTTGTTACTTATAAATTCAAATTTGTAAACACGGGTAAATCAGATTTACTCATATCAAATGCTGTTGCTTCATGTGGTTGCACTGTTCCAAGTTATCCTAAAGAGCCAATCGCACCTGGTGTAGAAGCCTCAATTGATGTACAGTTTAACAGTTCAGGTAAAGTGGGTGTTTTCGATAAGTCTGTAACCATTTCTGCTAATACCATTCCTTCAGAAACTATACTCGCCATTAAAGGTGAAGTCTTAAAAAAATAAATATGAATATACTGTTTTTAATGGGTCCTCCTGCTACCGGAGCAGGTTCTAACTCAATCATGAGTTTCTTGCCTTTTATTTTGATTTTCGTTGTATTTTATTTCTTCATGATTTATCCTCAAATGAAGAAAAACAAAGCCCAAAAGAAATTCAGAGAGTCTTTAGGTAAGGGCGATAAAGTAATTACAATTGGTGGTATACATGCAAAGATTATTGATGCCAACGAAACAAGCTTCTTAATTGAAAGTGAAGGTACCAAATTACGTATCGACCGTACTGCGGTTTCTATGGAAGCTTCTCAGGCTTTAAACGAGCCTAAAAAAGAATCGAAATAATTTAAAACGAATAGCAGATTGGAATTTCTAATCTGCTATTTTTATTTTTAAGCCTTGAGAAAGATTGGTATCACAGGAAATATTGGCAGTGGTAAATCAACCATCTCCGAATTTTTTTCGGTATTGGGGATTCCCATCTATGATGCTGATTCAAGAGCAAAATGGTTGATGAATCATCAGCCTGATTTAAAAACTCAAATACAATCTCTCTTTGGTGAGCAGGCTTACTTACCTGATGAATCGCTCAACAGAAAATTGATTGCTTCAATCGTATTTCATGATAAATCCAAAATTGAAGCATTAAATGCTTTGGTTCATCCTGCTGTTCGTGATGACTTTCATTCATGGTCATTGCAACAAAATACAAGTTATATTTTAAAAGAAGCAGCCTTGCTCATCGAAAGTAATTCCTACCAAGATTTAGATGAAATTATTCTAGTTACTTGTCCAATTGAAACCAGAATTGAGAGAACGATGAAGAGAGATGCTGTAGATCGTTCAGCTGTTGAAGCACGAATTCAAAATCAAATGAAGGAGGAAGATAAAATTCCTTATGCAACATATTTTATTAATAATGATGGAACAGAATTAATCATCCCTCAAGTATTACAAATCCATCAACAAATCCTTGAAAAAACTTATTAATCGGCTGTCACTATTGATGGCTTTTTTTATGCCTGTTCAACTCATGTCACAAAACAACAACATTCAGTTCAATCCCGATTTGCCTTTTCTGAAAACTAATGTGACGGGAAATCAAGTGGATCAGAAAGGCAGATTTGTTAATCAATACCATCCTTTTGAACCCAAAACATCCGATTTGTGGAAATGGCAAACAGAAAAGAATCCCCAAAAATCGCTAAAGAAAAAGGACGATTCTGAAATATCAATCAAGCCTGATACTGCATTTTTACATTCTAAAGCAGATGGAATGATATGGCTTGGTCATGCTTGTTTTTTGATTAGAATCAATGGTGTTAGCATATTAACAGATCCAGTACTAGGTAATGCAGGTCCCGTTAAACGCCGTTCAAAATTACCTTTTCAAATTTCAGATTTAAAAGGGATTGATTTTATTCTGATTTCACATGATCATAGAGACCACTGTGATAAAGAAAGTCTGCAAGCCTTAATGAAATTGAATCCTCAAGCAATCTTGCTAACAGGTCTCAACATGAAACCACTATTGCATTCTTGGTTAGGTAACAATACAACTATTCAAGAGGCTGCGTGGTATCAAACTTATTCGCAAGAACAATTAACAAAGGCCGGTATTAATATTAGTTTTATGCCTTCTCGCCATTGGAGTAGAAGAGGTTTATTTGATACCAATAAACGTTTATGGGGTGGCTTCATGTTTCAATCAAATGCTACAAATATTTATTTTAGTGGAGATACCGGTTACGATTTACATTTGAAGGAGTTGGGTGATTTGTTTGCTAAAATTGACTATTGTATCATAGGAGTGGGGGCATACAAGCCTGAATGGTTTATGTCTAGTAACCACATTTCTCCTTCTGATGCCTATAAAGCTTTTGGAGAAATGGGTGCCCTTAAAATGATTCCAATGCATTTTGGAACTTTCGATTTAAGTGATGAGCCCATGTTGGAGCCTCAACAAATTTTAAGAGAATTTCAGAAAAGCGATTCTAATATCCTTTTACCAGCTTTGGGTGAAGCAATTTTATTTAATTAAGATATGAAAATACATGCCATTCTAGGTTATTTATTACTTCTTATTTTATTGACTTCGTGTAATTCACATTCGCATCATATTGAGTTTAAAATTGAACTAGATGGCAATGATACCCAACAAGATTTATCTATTTTAAAAGAAAGAATTTATGAATTGTCTGGTGAACAAGCCGAAATCATAACTCTTCCTCATTCGGTTTATCATTTTAAATTGAAATCATTTCAAGATTCAAGTCTCCTTTATCAAGCAATACAAACGCAAGGAGATTTCGAAATTTGTGAGTCTTATGGTTTGCTGGAATTGTATCCAATTTTAATGAAATTAAATACGGAATTAATTGGTTCAAATAGTTTACCTGCCTTTCGTTTAATTGATACCTCTGAGTTTGTTAAAAACAATCCTTTATTCAGTATTTTAATGCCCAATACTACCGAGGAGACTTCCCTTGTTTCAGGCACTCCCATTATTGGATATGTATTGTCAAAGGATACTTCAACTTTATTCCAGTTATTTAATTTAACGAGTTCAAAATTACTTTTACCGCGTGGTTTAACATTTGAATTGGGGAAACTAATCAATGAACAAGTTTATCCTATTTATGCTAAAAAATATAAGCAGGATGATGATTCAAATATCAATGAACAAATGTTTGAAAAAGTAAGTGTAGGAAAAGCTGAAGATAGAGATGATTTTGAAATCAACATCACTTTAAAAGATCCTTTCAAAAAGAAATTTTCAGACTTAACAAAAAGGAATATTCAAAAAAGTTTAATCATGAGTTTTGATCATACTGTCTTATCAGCACCCATTGTTCAATCAGAAATATCAGGTGGTAGATTGATTATCAACTCAAATTTCAATCACCAAGAGGCTTTTTTAATAGCGGCTTGTTTGAAATATGGTGTGTTGAGCAAGAAACCTAAGGTACTCGATTTTGCTTTTGTGAAAAATAACTAAGATAGAATTTTCAGCTTCGCAAATTTTAGTACGAGCATTTTCTTACCATTCCCTTCAAAGTCAATATTCGCTTTTTTATTGTCGCCAGCTCCTTCCACACTTAGCACGATTCCTTTGCCAAATCTTTGGTGCTCTACATTCATTCCCACTTGTAAGCCTGATGTATCGTCTCCAACAAAATTTGGATCTGGTGCGGGTGCGGCGGCTGCAGTTTTAGAAAAGCTAGTTTTTACAGGATTGAGTACTTTCTTTGGTAAGCCGCTTAATGACCTGCCAGGAGAATCACTAATCTTATTTTCTTTAAAGGTTCCTTTTGAATTGAATAAACTCTCGAAACTTAAAAACTGAGGGTCTATTTCTTGAAGGAATCTACTTGGTTCTGAATTAATAATTGAACCAAATTTAAATCGACTTGTAGCAAAACTCAAAGTAAGTCGTTTCATGGCTCTCGTTAAGGCTACATAAAACAATCTTCTTTCTTCTTCAAGTTCTTGTCTGCTGTTTAACGACAATTGTGATGGGAATAAGTTCTCTTCCAAACCTACCACATAAACATATTTAAACTCCAATCCTTTTGCAGAGTGAATGGTCATTAAACTCACATGGTCTTTGTCTTGATTTTTGTCGTTATCATCATTGGTTAATAAGGCAACATTCGACATAAAATCAGCCAATTTATTGGGTTGTAATACCCCATCATCATCTGCTGTTTCTTCTACACTAAATTCTTTAATACCACTCAATAACTCTTCAATATTCTCGTATCTAGCAATACCTTCAACAGTTTTATCCTCATACAGATTTTTTAATACGCCACTCTGTTTAGCAATATGCATAGCAAGGTCATAGGCATTTTTATCTAATTGCGTTTGGAAGCTTTTGATCATTGTTACAAAGTCTTCAATAACGCTGCCTCCTTTTAATCCAAACTGACCAACATTTTCAATCACATCCCATAAACTAACTTTGTTATGATCTGCAATGATGGTAATTTTTTCCATGGTAGTTTTACCAATTCCTCTTACAGGATAGTTGATAATTCGCTTTAAGGCTTCTTCATCTTTTGGATTCAATACCACCCTAAAATAAGCCAGTAAATCTTTGATTTCTTTTCTTTGGTAGAATGACATTCCACCATAAATCTTATATGGAATATTACTTTTTCTTAAAGCTTCCTCCATAGAACGACTCTGTGCATTGGTCCTGTAAAGAATAGCAAAATCACTATTCATTACATGGCTATTCATCTTTTCTTGGAAGATAGAAGAGGCAACTAATTTTCCTTCTTCATTATCCGTTAGGGCTTTCATCACCCTAATTTTTTCACCATGCTCATTATCTGTCCAGACATTCTTTTTTATCTGATCTCTGTTCTTTTCTATAATGCTAGATGCTGCATTCACTATGTTTTGAGTGCTGCGGTAATTCTGTTCTAGTTTAAATGTTTTTACATCTGGAAAATCTCTTTGGAAGCCCAAAATGTTTTTGATATTAGCACCTCTAAATGCATAGATACTTTGTGCATCATCTCCTACAACTGCAATATTTTGGTGAACAGCAGAAAGTTTTTTGATGATCATGTATTGAGCATGATTGGTGTCTTGAAACTCATCTACCATGATATACTTAAACAAATGTTGGTATTTATTTAATACATCTAAATGTGTAGCAAACAATTTATAAGTGTTCACCAACAAATCATCAAAGTCCATAGCACCAGCGCGGAAACAACGATCTTGGTAGGTTTTAAAAATAATACCGAATTTGGGTCTTCCACTTGAATTGTCGTTTTCTGCCAATTCATCATTCATCAAATATTCTTCGGCAGTAATGAGTGAGTTTTTTGCAGATGAGATCCTTCCTAATAAGCCTGCAGGTTTATAGAGTTTATCATCCAATTTCATTTCATTGACAATCGTTTTAAGTAAACTCTTACTGTCATCACTGTCATAGATAGTGAAGTTTCTAGGATAACCTATTCTTTCTGCTTCCGACCTTAAAATTCTTGAGAAAATACTGTGAAAGGTTCCCATCCAAATATTTTTGGCTTCGGTACCAACTGCAATTTGAATACGATGACGCATCTCTTTAGCAGCTTTATTCGTAAAAGTTAATGACAGGATCTGAAATGGATCCACATCATGTCTTAACATATGCACAATTCTATAAGTAAGTACGCGCGTTTTGCCAGAACCTGCGCCAGCAACAATCATAACAGGGCCGTCTATTTGTTCAACGGCTGCTCTTTGAGCTTCATTTAAAGTTTCAAGATAATCCACCCTACGAAAATAACCTCGCAGAATGGCTATTTAATTTTAAGATTTCAACATCCGCTCAATGGGTATGTTACCAATTTGGTTGATTTCTGTGAAATCTATTTCTGGATGCGGGTTGAAGAAGGAACTAATGAAAAAGAAAAGTGCAGCAAGAGGTAATATCATCATATACAGCAAGTAAATGATATATCCTTTGTATCCGGCATGTTTATATTTTTTGAATAAATCCACTTTTCGAAATTACTAACAATGTTTCCTACTTATTTATGGTTTTCAGTAACTTATCTACAATCAAATATACTTATATATTTTTATAGACACAACGACTTTGCGTAAAAAATTATAATTGCTTGTTTTGGGTTTGTTGCTCGACTATTTTTGGCTACTTTTACTGATTATTTTGAAACCCATGATTAAAGAGTACATTGATAACAATCGTCAGCGTTTTTTAGACGAATTGTTCGATTTATTGCGCATTCCTTCTATTAGTGCAGACAGCGCATACAATGATGATGTTGTGAAAGCAGCTGAATTTATTAAGGCTAAATTGATTGCTGCAGGTGCTGATAAAGTTGAATTGTTTCCTACAGATGGTCATCCCATTGTTTATGGAGAGAAAATGATCGACCCTAGTTTACCAACTGTTTTGGTTTATGGTCACTACGATGTGCAACCAGCTGTTCCACTAGAATTGTGGGATACACCCCCATTTGAGCCAACCATTCGTAAAACAGATGTACATCCTGATGGAGCCATCTTTGCCCGTGGTGCTTGTGATGATAAAGGACAAGTTTACATGCATGTAAAGGCTTTCGAATACATGATGAAAAACAATAAATTGGCTTGTAATGTGAAGTTTATGATTGAAGGTGAAGAGGAAGTTGGTTCTCCTAACTTAGGTCCTTTCTGCATCAAAAATAAAGAAATGTTAAAGGCTGATGTGGTATTGATTTCAGATACTTCAATGATTGCAAATGATATCCCAAGTATCGATAGTGGCTTGCGTGGTTTAAGTTATGTTGAAGTTGAAGTTACTGGTCCAAATCGCGATTTACATAGTGGTGTTTATGGTGGTGCAGTTGCCAATCCAATTAATATTTTGGCAAAGATGATTGCCAGCATGCATGATGAAAATAACCACATTACAATTCCAGGTTTTTATGATCAGGTATTAGAATTAAATGCTGCTGAAAGAGAAGCTTTGAACAAAGCCCCTTTTGATTTAGAGGCCTATAAAAAAGATTTAAATATTGAAGATGTTTGGGGTGAAAAAGGATTTAATACTTTAGAAAGAACAGGTATTCGTCCTACCTTAGATTGTAATGGCATTTGGGGAGGTTATACAGGTGAGGGTTCTAAGACTGTATTGCCTTCTAAAGCTTTCGCGAAAATTAGTATGAGATTGGTTCCTAACCAAGACTCTCATACCATCACTGAAATCTTTAAAAAGCATTTCGAAAGTATTGCACCTAAGGGTATGAAAGTTGAAGTGCGTCCGCATCATGGTGGTGAGCCTGTTGTAACTCCAATTGATTCTGTTGCCTATTTGGCAGCTGAAAAAGCAATGGAAACAAGCTTTGGTAAAACACCAATTCCTACTAGAGGTGGTGGAAGTATTCCTATTGTTGCTTTGTTTGAAAAGGAATTAGGCCTAAAATCTGTTTTATTCGGATTTGGTTTAGATAGTGATGCACTGCATTCTCCAAATGAACATTATGGTGTTTTCAATTATCTAAAAGGCATTGAAACCATTCCTTATTTCTATGAAAACTTTGCAAAAATGAAATCGAATTAATCGAAACAATTTGTAGACTAAATCATTAAATGCCTCTGTTTATTCAGGGGCATTTTTTTTGTCAAAGATTGTTAGGTGTAGATTTTCATCAAGTGATTTTTATATCTTGCACAGATGCGGAGTCTGCGGCTTTGTGAATTCACACAAGACATCAGACTTTCACATATATTCCGTTAACAAGGATTTGTAATGCATCAACATAAAAACAATAGATATCAAACATTCATTGATAAAGGTTTATTCATTAGCCTGCTATTGCTGCTATGCTCACCAGCTTCTTTGTTCGCGCAAAATACCTATGGTTTTGAATGGATCAAACCCTATCAAACTTATTATAAATTTCCTGTTGTAAAAGATGCCATCTATAGAATTGATTCATTAACCCTTGCTGCAAATGGTATTCAGGTTCAACAAATCAATCCTCAAAAAATTAGCTTATATAAAAACGGGAAGGAGGAACTAATTTATATTGCTGGAGAACAAGATTTAAAATTCAATGCCAATGATTTTATAGAATTCTACGGAAAGAAAAACAATGGTGAATTAGATCAAGCCCTTTATACCACTTCAGCTGATCAGCCGCATACTTTTTCAAGTTTGTTTTATAGCTGATGAAAGGATTCGTTAGGGAGTAAACCAGGTCTAATGCAATGGTTGTCAACCAACATTCTCCGGCTAAAACGTTGAGATGAGTAAATACAGCATATGTGCGGCAACTGTATTCATCTGTATAAATCGCCTCCAATATGATATTAACAGAAAAAAAAATGCTGGTTAAAGATCGGTATAAAACGAGTGAACTTGGATGCTTTCTCCACGGAACGATCATAATGTACGAGGCTAAGACGGAGAGACTCAT
>JBMLPO010000019.1:0-8923 GCA_049242065.1 Bacteroidia bacterium | reverse complement strand
AATCTACCATCACTTCAAAGTTTTTGAAACGGAAAATATTCATCCTTCCAGGAGTTTGTGCCGGTCCCGGAATGAAGGTTTGAAGCGCAATGCGCATGTCTTCAATTTTGAAGTTTCTTACAAATCCTGCTAATAGGGTTGGTAGAATGTTTTGAATATTGTACATCGCTCTTCCTCCGTAAGTCAGAGGAATATTTACCGCTTTTTCAACCCTAATTTTCCAAGTTCCTTTGCTGATGGTTACATATCCGTTTTCGTAAATGGCAGCCAATCCACCTGCTTCAATGTGTTTTTTCAATAATGGATTATTTTCATCCATTGAGAAATAAGCAACCTTACATTTTAAGTCTTTTGACATCGATGCAGCCCATTTATTGTCGGCATTTAAAATGGCATAGCCACCTGGCAATACGCTTTCGGGAACAACAGATTTTACTCTGGTTAATTGCTCAATGGTATCAATATCTGAAAGTCCTAAATGGTCTTCAGCAACATTGGTAACAATAGCAATATCACAATTATGAAAACCTAAACCTGATCTTAAAATACCACCTCTTGCACATTCTAAAACAGCAAAATCAACGGTTGGGTCTTTTAATACAAATTCTGCACTAACTGGTCCCGTGCAATCGCCACGCATCATCAATTGATTTTGTATGTAAATTCCATCGGTGGTGGTATAACCTACTTTATGTCCCATGGTTTTTACCATATGTGCCATCAAACGAGTAGTGGTAGTTTTACCATTGGTACCTGTTACAGCAATAATGGGAATTCTAGCAGAACTTCCTGGAGGATACAACATATCAATTACTGGCTCAGCCACATTTCTTGGTAAACCAATGGCTGGGTCGATATGCATTCTGAAGCCGGGTGCTGCATTCACTTCTAAAATAGCACCACCGTTTTGTGAAACTGGCTCCGATAAATTTTCAGCCATGATATCAATTCCGCAAATATCTAAACCAATAATTCGAGCAATCCTTTCACACATAAAAATATTGTCGGGATGAACCATATCTGTCACATCAGTTGCTGTTCCGCCAGTACTTAAATTGGCAGTTGGTTTCAACCACAATTCTTCATCTTTAGGTATAACAGAGTCCAAGGTCAATCCCTTTTTATTGAGGATGTCAAGGGTGAAATCATCAACTTTTATGGAGGTCAATGTTTTCTCGTGACCATAACCCCTTCTTGGGTCGAGGTTGGTGATATCTATGAGCTCTTGGATGGTGTGTTTGCCATCTCCTGTTACTGCGGCTGGTTTACGAATGGCAGCTGCAACAAATTTGTAATTTATGACCAAAACACGGTGATCTTGACCCGTTATAAAACGCTCAACAATTACCCCTCTTGAGTATTTTTTCGCTGCTTCTAAACCCCTTACTGCATCTTCCCAATTGCGGATATTGGTGGTGGCTCCTTTTCCGTGGTTTCCATCAACAGGTTTGGTTACAATAGGGTATTTGATACTTTCAATGGCTGCTTGTAATCCTTCTTCTGTATAAACAATTCTACCTTTAGGAACAGGAATTTCGGCAGCTTCTAATAGGTTTTTCGTTTCTTCTTTATCGCAAGCAATATCAACAGCAATGCTGCCAGTGGTGCTAGCAATAGTGGCTCTTATTCTCTTTTGATTGATGCCATATCCCAACTGTACCAGTGAATGCCTGTTCAATCGTATATATGGAATTCCTCTTGCAACGGCTTCGTCAACAATGCAGCCTGTGCTTGGTCCCAAGCGCTCGTCTTCACGTATTTCTCTGAGGTTTTGAATGTCTTCATCCAAAGAAAAATCCTCACCAGAAATTAAGTATTCGGCAATTTTAACAGAAGCTTTTGCGGCATAGATACCTGCTTTTTCTTCCATGTAATTGAACACCACATTGTAAACACCTTCCTTAGATGTGCTGCGGGTTCTACCAAATCCACAATTCATTCCGGCAAGGGTTTGTAATTCAAGTGCAATGTGTTCAATAACGTGGCCCATCCAAGTGCCTTCTTTTACCCTTTTAAAGAATCCACCAGCTGTGCTTTCTGAACACCTATGAGAATACATGCTAGGAAATTTTGCTTCCAGTCTCTCAGAAAATCCCTCGATTAAATTGGTTGGCTTTTGTTCTAAATCTTCAAGATCCAAACGCATCTGAATAAGTTTGTGGCGACGTACACTCCAGTAATTGGGTCCACGCATAACTTTTATATCGAGTATTCTCATGATAAAGGGATTTTAATTGTAAAGCCTTTTGTCTCCATTTGGAAGGGCTTTCTAAACAATTATAAATAATTAATAAGTCAATTGCCAATTTTAACCCTGCTTTGTTAAATTCATTGATAATCTTGACACATAACCGCTCTTTAAATGCCTTTTATTTGTTTAAAATGTATGAAAAATAAAAAGCCTTTGCTGAAATGATTATATTTATAGTTTAAATTAATCATGGAAAAAAGCATTTCTGTTTTCATAGTTGATGATGAGCCCAGGGCCTTGGAGACCTTGAGTAAATCATTGACTTCCTTTTTTACCCATATAGAAATTGTTGGAACAGCAAACAATATTACTGATGCATTTACTGGCATCAACCAAAGCAAACCGCAATTGGTTTTTCTAGATATTGAGATGGGTAGTGAAAACGGATTTCAGCTATTGGAAAAGTTTGAATCGATTCAGTTTCATGTAGCATTTGTTACTGCTCATGAGGAATTTGCATTAAAAGCCATTAAGTTCTCTGCTTTGGATTATATCATTAAACCGGCCGCTATTTCCGACCTCAAAGCTTTGCTAATCAAACTAGAAAACAAAGAAGAAAAACAAGAAGAGAACCTAAAGGTAAAACAGATGTTCGGTAATTTTTTAACGCCTGATAAAAACGAACACAAGATTACTGTAGCCATTGCAGATGGATATGATTTTATAAAAGTGAGTGATATTCTTTACTTACTTGCAGATGGAAGTTATACCATTTTTCATCTCAAAAATCAGCAAAAAATTACTACCTCAAAGAGCCTTAAATTTTATGAAAGTATCTTAGATTCTTATGGCTTTTTTCGGATTCACAATTCAACATTCATCAACCTCAAATACATCAAAAGAATTAGTAAATCTGCCGGAGGTTCTGTCATTATGGAAGACAACTGTGAGTTCAGCATTAGCAAAACAAGGAAAGATGAGTTTTTGGAATTATTGGCTTTGAAATAGATGAACATGATTAAACCCCTTGATTTAAACCCGATGAATAAAAAGTCGATTAGATGGCTTTTGCTCTTAATTTCATTGTTTCTGCTTGATATCAATAGCCTTTCAGCAGGAAGTTTGGATAGCCTATTAAATCTTGCTTTATTAGAGAAAGAACCCGTAAAACATAGTGAGAAATACTTGTTCTATGTGAACAAACTGAGTGCTGAAAACCGTGATTCGGCTTATCAATTACTAAGTCTTTATGATGCTAAATGTAAAGAATCGAAATTTGATTTGGGTTATGCACGTTCATTGTCTTTGCGAGCTTGGTTTAAAAATTATGATGGTAAATACGAAGAGGGATTAAAGCTTTTGAGAGAGGCAGAAATCATACACAAAAGAGTGAATGATTCTATAGGCTTAGCCTTAACATTTAATAGAATTGGTATTGTCAACCTCAGGTACAAAAGGTATGATGATGCAATTAAGTATGTGAACCTTTCTTTGGCTTATTATTTGAAATTAAACGATAGCACCAAAATAGATATGGCCTATAATAATCTTGGAACAATTTATGTTGAATTGAAGCAGTTTGATAAGGCCATTGGCTACTTTAAAAATACAATAATGCTTCGTTTACGGTCGCAGAATTTTTATTGGTTGGGTTATGCTTATTACAATACGGCAGAAGCTTTTATGGGGCTGAATCAACTGGATAGCGCGGCGGTTTATTATCAATCTGCTTTACATGCCTTCATTGTTCAAACAGAGACGGGTTTGGTTCCTCCAATGGTTGATTTGGGTGTAGGTCAGTTTTATTTGAAAAAGGGTGATTTGAAACAATCCTTGTATTATGTTCAAAAGGGTCTAAACAGGGCAAAAGAAATTGATCACAAAGAGTTGATTCTTCAGGGCTCTGCTTTGCTCAGTGAAGTATATGCAGAAAGCAAAAATTATCAAGCTGCTTATGAAGCCCAAAGTGAATATTTAAAGCTCAAAAATTATATTGATAGTACCAATAATTTTGCTCTGATAACAGAAATTGAAGAGAAGTATAAGAGTGTAGAAAAAGAGGTTGAGATTGAGCGATTGAATTCAGCCAAATTAGCAGCAGATAAAAAAGCACAACAGTTTCTTTTTTATGCCGTGGCTTTGTTGTTTATTTTGGTTTTATCTGGCGTTCTCATTTGGTTTATCTGGCAAAAAAGAAACCAATCAGATCAAATTAAAAAGGCTGAATTGAATGCTAAAATTGCTGAAGCAAAAATGTTCGCATTAAAGGCGCAAATGAGTCCTCATTTTGTTTTTAATTGTATCAATACTGCGCAAAATTTTGTGCTCAATAACAAGAAAGAACTGGCTTACGAATACCTTTCTGATTTCGCAAAATTGCTGAGATTGGTGATGGAGAATTCATCTAGTTTGTTTATCCCTATTGAAGATGAATTGCAACAATTACGTTTGTATATTGAGCTAGAATCAATACGATTCCAAAAAAGATTTGTTTACCGAATTTTTGTGGACCCAGAACTTGAAAATGGTGTTTATGAAATTCCGGGTATGATTTTGCAGCCATTGGTAGAAAATGCTATCGGGCATGGATTAATTAATCGGCAAGAAGAAGGTGGCGAACTGGTTCTTCAGTTAAGTTTATCGGGCGAAAGGGTTCTTTGCGAGCTAAGAGACAATGGCGTTGGAAGAAAAAAAGCTGCAGAAATCAAGGCGAAAAAGAACTTACACTATACCTCTGCGGCTATTCCTAATATAAAAGAGCGTTTGATTATGTTACATGGTAAGTATAAGTTAGAAATCATTGATTTGATTGAAAACGGAGTGGCTACTGGCACAAAGGTGGTGTTAGAGTTACCTTATAAATAAAAAAACACCACTTTATATTTTTACATCTACAAAGTCCGGTAGTTTATTCATGAGTTGAAAAGAGTATTCTACAAATTGAGCTGATTTTACTTTTTTCATGAAGCTAGTTTTGAATCATCAATCAAAACAATCATGAAACAATTACTGCTTACTTTCACTCTCATTAGTCTTTGTGCCTCGGCCTTGTTGGCTCAAGTAGGGTCATTTAATAAAGACCTTTCATTCAATGGCGAAAACAGACAAGTTTCTTTTTTTGTGCCCAACAATTATGATTCAAGCCAGCAATATGGGTTGGTGGTGTGTTTACATGGTTTAGGCGACAATTCATCAACGTATAGAAATGCCATTATTAATTCTTTGAAATGGAATACCATTTTTACCCATTCTATCTTTGTATTCCCAGATGGAGGTAATGATGTAAACAGTGATTTTTATTCGCCAACGGGTGATGAATTGTTTTTGGAAACTGCCATCAACTATTGTAAAAATCAGTTCAATATTAACCCCAATGATATTGTTTTACAGGGCTTCTCTTTGGGCGGAAGAAGTGCTTTTAAATATGGTCTAGATCACCCCACAGTTTTTAAGGCCCTATTGCTTAATACGCCGGCCTTTCAAGGTTTGCTCGATTTACAAAACAATCCTGCAGCCAGTTTAATGTATAATTTTTCAAATGCATCTAAGCTGCCCATTTTTATTTCGCTTGGCACTGCCGATGAAGCTTATTTTGGTCCCAATGAGCAATTGGTTTATCAATTGAAATTGTTGAACGCTCCAGTTTATTTTCAACAGATTAAAGGCATGGGGCATTCGATTGCAGTAAATGCTCAGATTAAGAAATGTGTGAATTTCTTTGATCAGAAAGCAGTATTTAACAAAGATTTGGAGCTCTTTCGGGTGGAATCACCACTTCAGGTTTGTTCCAATTCTTTTACTGCCAATTGTTATATCAGAAACAATGGTGTTACAACAATTCAAGGCTTTAGCATCCAACTAAAAATTGGAGAACAATTGATAAAAAAGTCGCTGAATGTGTCGATTCAGTCGAATGAGTTTATAAAGGTTCCTATTGAAGTATTAGCTCTGGATAATCATCAAAATTCTTTTTTTGTTACAATTGATTTTTTGGATGATGATTCAACAAACAACCAGATGTCTAAACCCATCAGCCTAAAGGCAATTAGCCAAGAGGGAATCATAAAAGATGGTTTTGAGAATTTGACCAATTGGAGCATCCAAAAATCTGGTAGTTTGTTTGAATGGTATTTGGATGATGTGGCTAAGAAATCGGGTTCTTATTCATTGGGCTCGTTCAACACTATCTTGTATTTTAATACCCTGAATAGTGTGGAGACTGTTGTTTCGAAGGCTATAGATTTGAGTAAAATAGATAAGAAAACTTTGAGTTTTGATGTGGCTTTTAATTATACAAAATACACGCCCCCTTATTTTAGTGCTGAAACTGTTTTTGCGGATACTTTAGAGCTTCAAATATCAACAGATTGCGGAAACACCTTTCAAACCATTTATAAAAAAGGAGGAAGGGAGCTCGCTACAAGTGCAGAGCCTATCTTGAATCCACTGAATATTTCTCAGCTCAATTTCAATCCTACAGCAGATGAATGGAGAAGGGAAATTATAGACTTAAAGGCTTTTGCCGCTAGTTCAAATGCCATTTTTAAAATCAATTGTATTTCAGGCATGGGTGGCATATTAAACATAGATAATTTGTCTTTTGGTGAAAATGCGATGTCTGTTCAACAGTTTAAAAAGCAAGAAAAAGTAGTTAGTATTTATCCAAATCCCGCTTCCGACTTGTTGTTTTTTGAAACACAATCACCTTTAAAATTAGAGTTTTACGATATGGAAGGAAGCTTGGTTAAAAGCGTAGATCAAGATTTGGAAAGTAATTCTATAAGCATAGCCGACTTGCCAAATGGTATTTATTCTCTGAGGTTTATATATCAAGATACTATTCAATCAAAATCACTTGTAGTTCAACATTAAATAACAAAATCATGGCTAAAATAATTTTCAAAAGAACCCAACAATGGGCCAACAAATTCAGAAAAATCAATATTGAGATCAATGGAGTTAAGCACTTAGCCCTTGCAGACGGCCAAGAGCAAGAAATTCCTATAAATGGAGGAAGAATTGCTCTCTCAGCAAATATCAATTGGACAAAAAGCCCGGTTTTGGAGCTTGAAATTGGTGAAAATGAAACTAAAATTGTTCAAGTGGGCTGTAATGTAGAATTTGGCCTTTTAGAGAAAATATTAACAGGTTTGAGTCTTGCTGTCTTGTTTTCATCGGTTTGGTATTTTGGTGAAATACACCTGTATGCTTGGTTCACCCTTATTTTCCTATGGTTTATAAGAGATTTGGTAATCACAAAGGGTAAGTCGATTTTCTATTATCTAAGTGTTGGAAGAGATAAATATTTGTATTTAAAAGCCCTGAATGAACGCACAAATAATGCTTAATGAAGAATTCCTGGTTTTGTATTAAAAGATTTTGGTTTTCTTTGCCGCCTCAACATTTTAGCTTAAGATTTTGGAATTACCTAAAGGAAAGCTCATCTCCATTGGTGGAGCAGAGGATAAAGGAACCGACTTAGAAACTGGTTTTGTACAAAGAAACCGCCTGAATTTTTTTGAATTAGGCATTCTAAAAAGAATTGTTGATGAAGTGGGTGGTCCCGAAAAAAGAATTGAAGTAATCACTACTGCATCTTCTATTCCTGAAGAGGTAGGTGAAAATTACCTCAGTGCATTTGGAAAGATTGGCTGTACCAATATTGGTATCATGCATATCAAAAAGCGTGAAGAGGTTAGCATACCCGAATACATTGAACGTATTAAAGCTTGCGATGCTGTAATGTTTTCTGGTGGCGACCAATTGCGCTTAACCAGCATATTTGGTGGTACAGAAATCTATCAGATTCTTCACGATCGTTTTAATGAGGAAAATGGATTTATTGTTGCAGGAACCAGTGCCGGTGCAATGGCCATGAGTAATACCATGATTTACCAAGGTAAAAGCGATTTGGCTCACTTAAAGGGTGAAGTCAAGTTAACTACAGGTTTGGCTTTTATTGGCAACGTTATTATCGATTCACATTTCGACAAAAGAGGTAGATTCAATCGTTTGGCACAAGCAGTTGCTAGCAATCCTCAGTGTATTGGAATTGGATTGGGTGAAGATACCGGAGTGATTATTACAGCGGGAAATAGATTAGAAGTAGTTGGAAGTGGAGCTGTTGTTATTGTTGATGGAAGAGATATTCGTCATACCAACATCACAGATGTTTCTATTGGTGAGCCAATTTCAGTTGAAAACATCAAAGTGAATATTTTGGTAAGAGGAAATGCCTACTTATTAAAAGAAAGAAAATTTGAAGTTGAGGCGGTTCATGCCTCTTAATTTTAATTCATTGAAAATGTACCGATAAGGAGTTTTCACTTCTTATCGGTACAATAAAAAAAATTGATGGCGTTTTTAAGGCATGTCAATTTTCAATTTATCAGGTCTTATCGCTCAATTGTTTGTTTTGGGATTTTTCATTTACCTCTTTTTGCAATCAAGTAAAAGGGTTTAGTTATCTATAAATCTCAATTGATTCTCCCTTTTCTGAGTGTTTGTATCCTCTGTACATCCCCTCGGAATTAAAACTCATACAGATATTTCCTTTTGCGTCTAAGGCCACTAAACCACCTTCGCCACCCAATTCCACTAGTTTCTTGTTTACAACTTCCTCACAAGCATCTTCTAGGTTTAGTCCTTTGTATTCCATCAAACAACTTACATCGTAGGCTACAACGGCTCTAATGAAGTATTCTCCATGTCCGGTGCAACTTACCGCACAAG
>JBMLPO010000018.1:0-1865 GCA_049242065.1 Bacteroidia bacterium | reverse complement strand
TGAAACCTTTAAAGCAATCGTTGATTCAGTTAAATAGATTCAAATAAACGGCTTAGAAAGCTCCACTTAGGTGGGGCTTTTTTTTTGCTCAATTTTCATTTTATCTAAGCTAACTTTTTGATTTTGATGAATTAATTTAAATAATAGTTAATTTATTGACGTAGATTTACTGAGTATTTGTTTCTTTTCTGGATGAAAGTTTCAAAATGAATCATAGGGTATTTTTTTGTATAAATATAGTGTGCTGTTAATCAGATATTTGTGCGTTTTGGCACAACTTTGGTTACTTAATTTTCAAAATATCAAAACCATGAAAAATTCATCACTTTTATTATTGGCAGGTATCTTAAGTTTAGGTGCTTGTAAAAAAGATCTAGAAAGAAAATTTGAAGAGACTCAGCAAGCTGGGACTAATATCACTGTAAACAAAATGTCTGAAATTAAAGTTCCTGCGAATTTCAAATGGGAATTAACTAAATCAGTTTCGGTAAAAGTTAATTTGGAAGATAATTCATTCGGTGCTTTAAAACACAAAGTGCAAATTTATTTAGAAGATCCAGCTAATAAAGGAATTTCTCTAGCAGAAGGAGCATTGTCATTAGCTCAAGAATTCGAATCAACAGTTGCAGTTCCATCAGCAACTAAAGAATTATATGTGGTAAGAACTGCTCCAGATAATTCAAAAATGATTGAGAAAGTAACAATTTCAGGAAGCAATTCTGTTTTGTTAAATATCAAACCAAATTTAAAGAAAACTTTTTCATTAGGAAAATCAGCCAGTCCTGATTGTAATACAGGTTGCACTCAAACCATTACAACTAATAATACAAATTTGAATGTTAATTCAGGGGCTGTAATTTGTGTAACAGGAAATAACATCACCATAGGATTCAATGCAAATGGTGGTACAATTAGAATTTGTGGTTCAAATGTTAGAGTGCAAAATGCTAATTTAAACAACAGTTCAACTTTAATTGTAACAAGTGGTGCTTCAGTCGAATTCGATAACTTCAATATGAATGGAGCTACAACAGTTTTCCAAAATTGGGGCACTGTTACTATTGATAATTCTTTTTCTCCAGGTGGTTCAGTTACCAATCATGGTACTATTACTACTGATGGTGATTATAATTTAAACACCCAATCAACTCAAACCAATAACGGAACTATAAATGTTGGTGAAAGTATGAATGTGAATGGTAATACTACTTTGACAAATAATGGTTCAATTGTAACAGACCAAGATTTTAAAGTAAACGGTACAGGTTTATTTATTAATAATTGTAAACTTTGGACAAAGGAAAAACTGCATAACAATAACAATATTAAAAACTATTCATATATTAGAGTTGATGATGAAACAGTAATAAATGGTGGTGCAGAATTGGGTATGTACAATGGAGCTATGTTCAAAACAACAGATATGACATTAAATGGAATAATCAAAGGTTACGTAGCCAATTCATTAGTGAAAGTTCTAGATAAAACCAGAATAAATGGCGGTGGTTCAGTTGTTAACTTTATTCAATATTGTGATGTGAACGGAATTGAAACCAACAACGGAACGATTGGAAGTGGTGCAACTCAAGCTTGTGGCTTATACATTGCAACTACTGCTTGTAATCCTGAAGGAAATGGTACTGCTCCAAACCCAAATCCTGATACAGATGGTGATGGTGTAATTGATGCAAGCGATTGTTATCCATCAGACCCTAACAAAGCATTTTGTAACAATGTACCAACAGGAACATTAGCATTCGAAGACCAATGGCCATTCACTGGAGATTATGATATGAATGATGTGGTAGTAACTTATAATTACAATGTCATCACCAATGCAAGTAACAATGTAGTAAGAGTAGAAG
>JBMLPO010000017.1:1376-4324 GCA_049242065.1 Bacteroidia bacterium | reverse complement strand
AAGGATGTGATTACCGTGGCGCAGATTTTATTAAAGTTTAGAAACCCTCCTTTGTTAAATGAATCTCAAATTCATTTATTAAGTTAATGTTTTTTAAAATTTTAACTCTGCTATTTTTCTATTCAAATTTTCGATAATTCCTGGCCAACTGTAGGTACCAAAAAATGATGCTGGTATTTCACCTTGTTTGCCTTTGTTTAATTGATGAACAATTGCTTCCGCGAAAGCTTCCCATTGTTTGTCTTCTACTACCTGTAAATAGTCGCCACACACTTCTGCTTGTATACCTTCTGCACCAGTTTTTGTAGAAATCACTACCTGACTTCTCGATAAGGTATCTACAGCTTTTGTTTTGATTCCGCCTCCACTAATAATCGGATTGATCATCAAGTCGGCTCCATCAATATACAATTCAATATCTTCTACAAATCCACAATACCTAATCTCTTCAATTGAACTCAGTTTATCAACGATGGCTTGAGGTAGATTTTTTCCGCATATCAGAATTTGAAAGTTTGCTAACTTATTTTTTAATGATTCATAAATTGGACCTGCTATGATTTCAACGGCTTCGTAATTGGGTCCATAACTCATGGTGGCGAAAAATAACAATACCGGACAAGAAGCTGGAATTTGATATAGTTCTCTTAGTCGATTACTTGCATTTTCTCTCTTTATTGGGATGTTTTCATATGGCACTCCATAAGGTGTCAATAAGGTTTTATGGGGCTCCAAATCAAATTCATGAATAGCTTTTTCTTGATCAATATCGCTGACGAAAATTACAAGATCAGCCATTTTATAAGCAAACTTTTCATACATATACAACATCGACCACCAAGCTTTACCCATACTTTTAAAACGGAGGTATTCTATATTGTTGCTTCTAATAAAGACTCTTTTGCCAGAAAATAATTGAATAAATGGAATCATCCAGCCCATCCAAGGTTGATCAAAGAAAACTACCTCTGATTTCCTTTCTTTAATCAACCTGAAAATTTTAAACAACAAAAAGAAATTGAGATACCTACTTGCTTTAAATGGCATGCCAATGATGAGTTCAAAATCAAATTGTTTTGTGTCTATGGCTCGATAAGGTTCTACAGTAAAAACGCTGACTTGATTCTTTTTCGCCATGAAGTTTAAAATGTTCATGGTAGATATTTCTCCGCCAGTTGTTGCAGGTAAAAAAGGGTAGGAGATAATAGCAAATATGTTTTTTGATGAACTCATATCTCAACAAATATGCAGGATTGTTCTGAATTCCTCTATTTTTGAGAAATGAAGCCGCTGCAAATTTTAGACAGATATTTTGTTCCGTTTATTTCTGAAACCGCCATTTCCGCAAGAATCAAGGACTTAGCCGCACAAATTACTAGTGATTACGAAGGAAAAAATCCGGTTTTTATCGGAATTTTAAATGGTTCATTTATGTTTTGTTCTGATTTATTAAGATTGGTGAATATACCTTGTGAAATTTCTTTTATGAAATGTAGCTCCTATGAAGGAACAAGCAGCACCGGCGTTGTAAAACAATTATTTGGCTTAAATCAGGATATTAAAGGTAGGCATATTGTTCTCATTGAAGATATTATTGATACAGGATTTACAATGGAATTTATCTTAAAAGAGATTAGTAAACAGGAACCTGCTTCGATTAAAATTTGTACTTTGTTGTTTAAACCTGAGGCACTTAAAGCTCCAATTCAATCTGATTATATTGGATTTGAAACCGAAAATAAATTTCTTTTAGGTTATGGCTTAGATTACGATGGATATGGAAGAAACCTACCGGAAATTTATGTCGAACAGGAATAGTGTATAAAAAATTGCCAAATTGATATACATCAGTTTGTGTTATCCGAAACTTTCTTTTTTATTCGCATCATAATAAAACAATCATGTTGAACTTAGTATTATTTGGCCCTCCGGGAGCAGGAAAAGGAACTCAATCAGCAAAATTAATCGAGCGTTATTCTTTGGTACACCTATCAACAGGTGATATTTTTAGAGCAAACATTAAAGGTGAAACTGAATTGGGTTTGTTGGCAAAAAGTTTCATGGATAAGGGACAATTAGTTCCGGATGAGGTTACAATCAATATGCTTTCGGCTGAGGTGAAAAAAAATCCCGATGCCAAAGGTTTTATTTTTGATGGTTTTCCTAGAACTTCTGCTCAGGCTTCAGCTTTAGATGATTTGTTAAAATCAATGAATTCTTCTATTTCCTTGATGTTGGCTTTAGAAGTTGAAGAGGCTGAATTAAAAAGAAGACTGTTAATCAGAGGAAAAGATAGCGGTCGTGCCGATGACCAGGATCCTGCAGTTATTCAAAAACGAATTGATGTTTACAATGCAGAAACTTTCCCTGTAAGAGACTATTATCAAGCTCAAAATAAATACAAGGGAGTTGATGGTATTGGTGAAATAGAAACCATATTTAATCAGCTTTGCACTGAAATAGATTCGCTCTAGTTCATTTCTATTTTGGTGGCTCAGCCGCATTTACCTACCTTTGCCGCTTATGGCAGATTCAAATTTTGTTGATTATGTGAAAATCTGTTGCCGCAGTGGCAAGGGTGGAGCAGGATGTATGCACTTTCATCGTGATAAACACACGGCTAAGGGTGGTCCTGATGGGGGAGATGGTGGCCATGGCGGAAGTATTATCCTGAGGGGAAATAGTCAAACCTGGACTTTACTTCATTTAAAATACCGTAAGCATGTCATTGCTGAACCGGGTCATGGTGGCGAAAGCGCTTTAAGACGCGGGAAAGATGGAAAGAATGATATCCTTGATGTACCTCTTGGAACTGTGGCTAAAGATGCAGAAACGGGTGAGGTATTGTTCGAAATAACTGAACACGGTCAACAAGAAGTATTACTAGCAGGTGGTAGAGGTGGTTTAGGAAATCATCATTTTAAAACTTCTACCAACCAAGCTCCTCG
>JBMLPO010000017.1:0-1366 GCA_049242065.1 Bacteroidia bacterium | reverse complement strand
GGTGAAGAGGGCAAAGAGGAGTGGAAAATTTTAGAATTAAAAATACTTGCTGATGTAGGTTTGGTAGGATTTCCAAATGCTGGTAAATCAACTTTACTTTCTGTGGTTTCTGCGGCTAAACCCGAAATTGCTGCTTATCCATTTACTACTTTAGTTCCCAATTTAGGCATTGTACAATACCGCGATTTTCGCTCCTTTGTTATGGCCGATATACCTGGAATTATCGAAGGTGCGCATGAAGGTAAGGGTCTTGGTACGAGGTTTTTGAGACATATCGAAAGAAATGCAACACTTTTGTTTATGGTGCCTGCCACTTCAGAAGATATCAAAAAAGAATACAATATCCTTTTGAAGGAATTAAAATTATACAACAAGGAACTCACTCAAAAAACTAGAATTCTTGCAATCACTAAATGCGATTTAGTGGATGAGGATACTTTAAAAGAAATAAAAAAGAACCTTCCTAGAATTCCTCATGTGTTTATCAGTTCTGCAACCGGAATGGGAATTGATAAATTGAAAGATAAATTATGGGATATCATCAATGAAGAGTAAAATCAGGCTGTGATTCAATCAGCTTGTTTTATAGTTCTTCAAATATGCCATTTTGTTTGTCTTTCCTGCAATTGTTCCAGTCAAAATACCTTCCGTTCATAGCAATATAAACGCCTGCTGGTAGTGTTTGTGCAAATGCAAGGGCGCCACCTAAATTGAATAGTCCATCACTCGATCCAAACTTATAAGGAATCATTGCGCCTGTAATAACAATGGTTTTTCCTTTTACTTTTTCTGCTAAAACTTTGGCTGTTTCAGTCATGGTGTCTGTTCCATGTGTGATTACAATTCGGTCTTCATCGCATCGGTTACAGTTGTCTGCAATCAGGTCCCGGTCGGCATCTGTCATTTCAAGACTATCAATCAACATCAAAGTTCTGATTTCAAGATTCAGTTTAGATCGGCCCAATTTGAGGATTTCTTGGATATGGGTATCTTTAAAGAATAGTTGTCCATTTAACTCATTGTATTCTTTATCAAAGGTTCCTCCTGTTACAAAGATGCGTACACTCATAGCCAATATTTTATTGCGAAGTAATTCAATCCCACTTATTAATCAAAAGTTATTTTAGTGCTTAACCAAGAGCACTTTGATTCATAGGCTATTCTAAAATCGGTATTTTTTTATAATTTTACTTGAGTCACGTTTTTTTCTGACAAAAATCATCATGAGGTTTTTAGTTGTGAAAACATAAATTCGTACAAGTGTTAGGAAAGATATTCCTATAAATGAATCACCATATATGAGTCAAGTTTTAGATAAAGAATTAGAATCAGTTGTTATTCGTTTCGCCGGAGATAGCGGTGATGG
>JBMLPO010000016.1:0-16784 GCA_049242065.1 Bacteroidia bacterium | reverse complement strand
AAGTAACTGTGATTAAAAAGGAAACTGAAGCCATTGATTACGCCATTAAAAATGCGAGCAAAAACAGCTTTATAACCATTTGTAGCGATGTAGTTCCAGATGCCCTCGACCAAATTATGAAACTCAAAGAAATGGACGATGCCGGCGAAATGGAATTCGGCAAATTTGAAAGAAGTGAAATAGCGGAATAAATGAAAAAGCCCTTTAGTTGTAATTGCTGAAGGGCTTTTTTTAAATCCAAATTAGTTTCTAATTCAATTCATGATACTTTTTCCAATCGGAGATAGTTCTTGGCTTGAATTCATCTTGTAGTTCAATGGATTCAATATATTCAAATTGCTCTTTATTTAGGAATATAAATTGTCCGTCTTCTCCTGCATAAATTGGATAAACTTGCTCATCGGAATTTTGACGTTCCAACACATCATTCATCATTTCATAGAAATTCAACTGTGCATATCCCCAAGCATTAATATTGTCCATATCGCCTTCAAATGCAACATATTCTTTAGCATTCACTGTAATTTTATGAGACCAATGATTATCTACCTGGTTTGAAATTTCATTTGTACATTCTAAGCTCAAGTTCCGACTTTTAAATGATGGTTTTATATAATTTAAATATTCTTCTAAACCACCTATCTCAAAAAGCGTTTCACCATTGCAAAAGAATAATCTTTTATCAATTGGCTCAAAGTTTTCTCCGGAATCAATTGTAATTAGAGAGTTATAATTATTAATGGAATCGACAAGTTGTTTTTTCAACTCATCTATTTCTTCAGCGTCATTCATATACTTGAAATATCCAAGTTCACTTAGTTGTTCAACAATTTTATTTCCATCAGAACGAACAGGCTTAGTTTCTTGCTCTTTTTTATGAGAAGAACCCAAAAGGAACCTAAATAAAATTAAACCAATTAATAGTAAAGGTGCGAATTGATTGGTCCAACTAGTTTGCCTATCTAGCTTAAAATCTTGATAAGTCACTACTTCTATAGATGTATTAAACCCTTGTTTGAGTTTAACGCTCATCACCTTTTCAAGGTACATTAGGCTCATTTGCCCAGAAATTAAAGAATCATGAATAAATAATTGAATGCTAGTTTTTGTAGGCATCAAAACGACTATTGAGTCATTTTTAAAAATTATTAGTGAATCTTTATAATGAATTTTTGAGGGTTTATTTAAGTATACAATTCCATTTACTTTTACATAAACCGAGTCTATAAATTCACTTGTACTGGATTTTTTTTCACAGCTTGAAAAAAGGGTAAATACAGAAACTAAAAAGATAAAGATTGTTTTCATTATTCGATTCAATCAATGAGCTAATTTCTCAGGAACAGACTGTTTCCCATTTACAGAAATGGTTTGACTTAGCCTTCGAACTTCAACCGCTATTTTTTTACCAATAGTGAAGTCTGGTGTTCTGTTACCATTTGGCTCATATATTATTTCATCCTCACAAAATGAACTAAGAAAACTAATTGCTATTGATTCTTCTTGTTTCATTTGATTATAACCACAACTGATTAATCTTTCTCCATACTCAAAATCAAACTCCCTCTCCACACTCACACTCAAACTCTTTCTCCATACTCACTCTCACACTCACACCCACACTCAACCCCTACCTCTTCCCCCTCACCCACAAATCTATAAAATACCCCAAATTACCAATCAGGAAGAAAATATTGACCCATCTAGCAAAGGGTGGCGCGCCTGCTGGCCAAATCTGTCCTAGTAGTACAATTACATTCAAAAAAATGATGATGACCAAAACAAACTTTTTCATTTTCATAACTATTTCTGTTTTTCAAAATCGTAAGTCAAATAATCAATAAAATCATTTACCCTCACTGTGATTGATTTCACTTCTCCGTTTTCTATCTTAATCGGTAGAACTTGAACCCCACATGTCAAATCGCTGTAATTACACAAAAATTGGTTGTTACCTAAATAACGCAAAGTGCCAATATTGTTAGGGTGATGGCTCATGTACATTTTCAATCCGCCTTTGGTATTTTTGATTTCAATAGTACCATAAAAATCGTTTTTGTAAACACCACAATAACTTGTAAGCGCCAATTCGGTTTTGGTCTTTTTTGATGCCAATATTTCAAGACTATCTAATACTTTTTGTTCTTCAATTCTGCCGGCTTTCGAACCATTGAAATAAATCTCTGAAATATTTCTGTAAGGCACTCCCAAATAAGCTTCAATAACTTGTTTGGCTAAGGCTTCGTATAGTGAATTGGCATCGGTATTGGTGTACACCAAAACACCCATATTTTCTTCTGGAATAAATTCAGTTTTGGTTACAAATCCATTGGCGCCACCACTATGTTCCCAAATTCTTCTGCCTTCATAATCGTAGGAACTCCAACCCAAACCATAAGTAGAAAAATGTTTGCTTTTGTACAAACGCGAACTTGGGTCGCCAACAATGGTATTCGACTTACGCGTTTCGGCCAATACCTTAAATGGAACAATACGTTTGCCATTGAATCTTCCGCTATCGAGTTGCATCAACAACCAATTCGACATATCTCTTACATTGGAATTAATAGAAGCCGAAGCTCCCATATTATCGATATTGGTTAAACTCATGCTTACCAATTTACCATTCCACAAAGTATGTGGCTTGCAAGCATTGGCATCATTTACCATTCCTGAATAAAATGAATTGGTATGTTTCATTTCAAGAGGTTTGAAGAAACGAGCTGAAATAAAATCATCCCAAGTGGTATCAGTAACGGCTAAGATGACTTCACCCGCTGTAATAAATCCAGCATTGCAATAACCATATTTGTAACGAAACGGATGAACAGGCTTGGTTAGAGCCAAATGTTCTACAATTTCTTTTCTGCTTAAATTACTTCCCCAGTTTAAGAAATCACCTTGGAAGGTTTGTAAGCCTAGGCGGTGAGACAATACATCTCTCACAGTTACCATTTCACTGGAATTTTTGTCGTATAACTTAAAATAAGGAAGGTATTTACTTACTTTTTCATCAAGAGAAATTCGTTTTTCATCATGCAACAAAGCGATGGCAGTGCCAGTAAAGGCTTTGCTATTGGATGCAATTTGAAACAAAGTATATTCATCAACGGGTTCGGGCTTTCCAAACTCTCTAACACCATATCCTTTTGAAACAACAATTTTTCCATCTTTCACAATCGCAATTGCCAAACCAGGAACCTGCCAGCGATCCATTTCACGTTTGATAAAATTGTCTAAAGAATCTTTAACAAAAGCTGGTTGCGACTTCAGCATCAAAGCAAAACTGAAAAAGCAGGTAAATAAAAACAGTTTGTTCGTTTTCATAAATTAAATGGGAGTATTGGTAATGCGTAATTGCGAACCAAATTGATAAACATAATATTGTTTTAAACCACGTGTAGCTGGACCCGCAACCATACCGCCATTTTGGGCGGAGAATTTAGAGCCACAGCAAGGAACAAATTTTGCATTGATGGTTTTACCACAAACAAAAAAGAGATTATTGGCCTCAATGGTAACAGCAGAGCAAATACTATCTGTTTTATATGGGCAAGCCCTATCGAAAGCCACGTATTGGTCGGCACCCGAGAAACCAGTATTATAAATAATGATTCCCTTATAGCCATTTGTGCTGTACATATAACCATTAGGAAATTTTAATGGAGCAGCATCTGGAAGGTCCATGTTTACTGTAAAGTCAACAAAAACAGGGTCGAAAAAATCGACATTCTGTTGATTGGTTTTATCCTTTTTGCAAGAAAAAGAAAGCAGAAGGAGGAGTGATAAAATCAAAAATCTATTCATAAGAATAAAAGCCCTTTCCAGATTTTTTGCCATGTAAACCTGCATCAACTTTTTGTTGTTGGATGCGATTTGGACGAAATTTTCCATCATAATGAAACAATTGGTACATGCTGCTAGTAACGGAGAAATTGGTATCAACACCAATTAAATCCATTAAACGAAAAGGACCCATTTTAAAACCAGAACTTTCTAACAAAGCATCAATATCTTCAAAAGCAGCCACTTGTTCCTCTAGGGTTTTGAGACCTTCTACATAATAATGGCGAGCTACTCTATTTACAATGAAACCTGGTGCATCCTTAGCCATTACGCAAGTTTTTCCCATGGAGGAAATGAGTTCTTTGCAATCTTCTGCTATTTGAGGAAGCGTTTGAACACCCGAAATGATTTCGACCAATTTCATAACAGGAGCCGGATTAAAGAAATGAATTCCTAAAACTCTTTCAGGAAAAGAAATTTTGGCAGCAATTTGGGTAATAGGAATAGAAGACGTGTTAGAAGCCAAAATAGTTTCAGGATTATTGATGGCCGCCACATTGTTGAAGAATTGGTGTTTCACCTCTAGTTTTTCGATGATGGCCTCAATCACTAAGTCGGCAACTAAATCGTTTAATTCGGTGGTGAAAGTAATTTTAGACAAAGCCAAATCTTTATTATCAACCGACATTTTACCTTTATCAACCTGCGATTGAAGGCTTTTTGTGATAGCAGATTTAGCCTTACTAAGCATATCGGGGTTGATATCGAACAAGAGTGTTTTATACCCAGCAACAGCACAAACCTGAGCAATACCTAAACCCATAGTACCTGCGCCGGCAACAGCGATAATTTGAATTTTTTGAGCCATAAAAACAAAGGTAAACAAATTATGTCCACCCTGAAAAACCAAAGGAGAATAAAAAGATCTCTTAATCAACAATACAATTCCTCCGCAGCCATTTGCACCCAACCCAAGCCCTGAAAGGGCGTAATTCGATAGAACAAATCACCAACAACCCAACCAGCCCTGAAAGGGCGTAATCCGTCAGAACAAATTCATTAGAAATATTCATTTATGATATTCACATCCAAGCCCTGAAAGGGCGATATTCGTTACGAGCGATATTCGTTAGGAGCGTAATCCGTTAGGGACAAAATTCGTTATAGGCGCAATTCGTTAGACGAGAAATTCGAATGCGGTATTATTTCTCGAAGGATGGAATTCATTTCACATGATTTTTACAGAATTTATAATAAACAATTGCCTAAATTTGCAGTTCAATCATCTTGCATATGATTACAGTTAGTGAAAAAGCAAAAACCCGCATTCAGGAATTGATGAGGGAATCATCTTATACACCGGATTATTTTTTAAGAGTTGGAGTAGATAGCGGTGGCTGCTCTGGTTTGTCTTACAAGCTTGATTTCGACAATAGCGAAAAACCTGGAGATGAGGTAATGGATTTCAATGGTGTAAAGGTAGTTACAGACAAAAGAAGCGTTTTGTATCTTTTTGGAACGGAACTCGATTTTTCGGATGGATTAAACGGAAAAGGCTTTACTTTCAACAATCCAAATGCCACACGCACATGTAGTTGCGGTGAAAGTTTCTCAGTTTGAGGATAATTTTTGTTTGGTGATTTGATTTTCAATTCTATTACCTATATTTGCATCCCTTTTTAAGGGCAAATCAGATTAAAGAATAAGTATTTACAATGGCAAACCATAAGTCAGCACAAAAAAGAATCCGTAATTCAGCTACTAAGCGTTTACGTAATCGTTACCAGGCAAAGACCACCCGTACTTTATCTAAACGCCTGCGCACTTCAACAGTTAAAAGCGAAGCAGAAGCTTTGTTAAAAGAAGTGAGCGCTTTGTTAGATAAATTGGCAAAACGCAGTGTTATTCACAAAAATAAAGCTGCTAACCAAAAATCTAAATTAGCTAAAGCTGTTAATAAAATCGGAACTGCTCCGGTTGCTGCTGCTAAAAAAAGCTCAGGTAAAACTGCTGCTAAAAAGAAATAAATTTCGATTGAATACACTTCTAAGGCTTTCCTTAATAGGAAAGCCTTTTTTGTTTTGTTACTTAGTAACATGACAAGCAATGAATACCCCGAAAAATCTAAATCCATTCTTCAGCTATCGGAAGATGATAGACCTAGAGAAAAACTCCTTCAAAAAGGACGTGAATCGCTTAGTAATTCTGAACTTTTAGCCATTTTAATTGGCTCTGGAAATGCACAAAAAAGCGCCCTTGATTTGGGTCGTGAAATCTTACTTGCCTCACAAAATAAACTGCAAGAACTAGGAAAATTTAAAATTCAGGATTTCCTAAAAATCAAAGGAATTGGTCCTGCTAAAGCCTTAACACTTATGGCTGCTCTCGAATTAGGCAGAAGAAGAAAAGAGGAGGAAGCGCTTATTAGAAAAAAAATTGGAGGGAGTAAGGATGCGTTCTTAGTGATTTCAGAGGTGCTTTCCGACCTCGACCATGAGCAATTTTGGATTATTTATTTAAACAGAGCTGGATATTTACTAAAAAGAATAAGAATCAGTGAGGGCGGCATTGCTGGCACCGTTGTCGACCCCAAAATCATTTTTAAACACGCGCTCGATCTGAGGGCTAGCACCATTATCCTTGCCCATAACCACCCTTCAGGGAACTTGAAACCAAGTCAGGCAGACCTGCAAATCACCAAAAAGGTACAAGAAGGGGGTAAAATGCTAGATATTTTTGTGGCAGATCACATCATTGTTGCCAATTCAAGCTTTTATAGCTTTGCAGATGAGGGATTACTTTAGTTGCTATTGATATTTTTTTATCTTTGCCCATATCTATGCCACTCAAACAGATTCAGCAATTCCGACTTTGGCTTCGCCAGTACCCCTTAACAAGAAAATTTTTAAAATTCGGAATTGTTGGGGCTACCAGTGCATCCGTTAGTTTGGGTGTGTTTTGGCTCATTGCTGCGCAGTATCCTGCCCTCAATTTGTTATCGAAAGCTATTGGCTATATTATGGGCTTTTTTGTGGGCTTTACATTGAATAAATTCTGGACTTATATAGATCAGACAGAAGATGGCGAAAAGTACCTTTTGAAATACATCATGGTTTATGCTATCACATTTATGGTTTATTTGGTGTTTAACTTTGTTTGCGACCATTGGCTATTCCCTAATATTTGGTTTGCTGATTTATCAAAAGGAATCAATCAAAATGAATTGGCCATTTGGTTTGAAGGGAACGGCCCCTTGGTTTCCAACTTATTGGCTATTGGACTGAATGTGTTTTTGAATTTCTTTGGGACCAACTTTTTGGTATTTAAAGTTCCAGAGCCAGAACATTTATTCGAGTAAAACCCTACTATCTTCTTAAAAGTGCTATAGGCCTGGGCTTAAGTAGGATTTCGTTTTTTACAATTCGATACTTGAAAATATTATTTGTTGGTTTTCTTTCAATTCAAAAAGATTTTGTAATTTCCTTCACCTTAATACAAAACCATGAAAATCATCAAAAAAATCCTGATTGCTATTGTTGTAATTATTGCAATTCCGCTCATTGCAGCACTTTTTGTTCCCAAAACTTATACCGTTTCTGTTACTGAAACTATTTTACAACCTAAACTGGTAGTGTACGATTATGTACGAATATTAGACAACCAAAAAAATTACAGCGAATGGGTAATGGCTGACCCTAATTCTGATATTAAAATTGAAGGAACTGATGGAACCGTAGGCGCGACTCAAAAATGGAATAGCAAAGACGACAATGTGGGGGAAGGTTCTCAAACCATTACAGCATTAACACCGGATAGAATGGATATTGATTTGAATTTTATCAGACCATTTGAAGGCCATGCAAAAGCAGCTGATATTCTTGAAGCTATTGGAGAAAACGAAACCAAGATAACAATGGAATTTTATAGTGAATCTCCTTATCCAATGAATTTACCCTCCTACCTATTTGGCAGAAAAATGATTGCCGAAACTTCTGCAAAAAACCTAAAGAATTTGAAAGCAATCCTAGAGAAACAGTAGCATCGGGATAAATCCCGATGCTATTAATAGCCTAGGGATTTATCCCTAGGACAATAAAAGAAATCACACCCGGAACAACAAAGAAAGAGGCGGCCATTGGCCGCCTCTTTTGTTTTAGATGCATAAAATAATGGGGAATAATCCCCAAGCTTACTTAGACAAATACATACTCTTTTCTTTCACCAAATTTCTGAAATATGGATCCTGTAAATCTTTAATGAAACGGATGGCTTCACCCGTTGATTTCATTTCAGGACCTAATTCCTTATTGACACCTGGGAATTTATCGAATGAGAAAACAGGTTCTTTGATGGCATAACCAGTGAGTTTTCTATCGAAAGTAAAATCACTCAGTTTGTTTACACCCAACATCACTTTTGTAGCAATATTGATATATGGAATTTGGTGCGCCTTGGCTATAAATGGAACAGTTCTACTGGCTCTAGGATTGGCCTCAATAACATAAACTTTTTCGTTTTTGATAGCAAACTGAATATTCAACAAACCACTGATATTCATTTTGGTTGCAAGACGTTTAGCATAAGACTCCATTTGATCCTGCACATTTTTACTCAGACTGAATGGTGGTAATACAGCAGAACTATCACCACTATGAATACCTGCTGGTTCAATGTGTTCCATCATCCCAATTACATGGGCGTCTTCTGTATCACAAATCAAATCTATTTCAGCCTCCTCTGCTCTATCCAAGAAATGGTCGATTAGTACACGGTTACCAGGTAAATCGCCTAATAAATCAATTACCGCTTGCTCTAATTCTTCATCATTGATTACAATTTTCATTCCCTGACCACCCAATACATAACTTGGACGAACCAATACCGGATAACCCACCTTATTTGCCACCTCGATGGCTTCATCTGCATCTTCAGCAACTCCGTAATTTGGATAAGGAATATCTAGTTCTTTTAATAAGTCAGAGAACAATCCTCTGTCTTCGGAAATATCCATATCAGGGAAAGAGGTGCCAATGATTTTTATGCCATTTTCGTGCAGTTTTTTAGCCAATTTTAAGGCAGTTTGGCCACCCAATTGAACAATTACACCTTCTGGTTTTTCTAGTTCTACAATTTCACGTAAAGTTTCCCAAAATACAGGCTCGAAATACAGCTTATCGGCCATATCAAAATCGGTACTCACCGTTTCTGGATTACAGTTGATCATGATGGCTTCATAACCAGATTCTTTTGCTGCTAATAAACCATGTACGCAGCTATAATCGAATTCAATACCTTGCCCAATTCTATTTGGACCAGAACCCAAAACAATAATTTTCTTCTTATCACTTACAACACTTTCATTACTGCCATCAAAGCTTGAGTAGAAATAATTGGTTGGCGACGGGAATTCCGCAGCACAGGTATCAACCATTTTGTAAATGCGGTTGATTCCCATTTCTTTTCTCAAATTCCAAACCTCATCTTCAGTGGTATCTCCACCCAAAAGATAAGCAATCTGTATATCTGAATAACCCTTTTGCTTGAGGTCAACCATTAATTCTCTAGGAATATTTTTTAGGTTAAAACGTTTGGTATCTGTTTCTAGACGAACCATATCATTGATTTGGTTCAGGAACCAGCGGTCAATTCGGGTAATTTTCTCCAAAGATGAAATTGGCATACCCAAACTCAAAGCATCCTTTACAGCAAACATTCTATCCCAGCTAGGATTCTTTAGTTTTTCTACGATGTCCTCCAATTTCCTTTGTTGGTATCCATCTGCACCCAAACCGTTTCTTTTGATTTCTAAACTTTGAACTGCTTTTTGAAAAGCTTCGGTGAAACTTCTTCCAATACCCATAACTTCACCCACAGCTTTCATTTGTAGACCAAGTGTCTTGTTCGAACCCTTGAATTTATCGAAATTAAAACGAGGGATTTTTACAATCACATAATCGATTGCTGGTTCGAAATAAGCTGAAGTTGTTTTGGTTACAGGATTGTTTAATTCATCTAAATGATAACCAATTGCCAATTTAGCTGCAATTTTTGCGATAGGATAACCCGTTGCTTTTGAAGCCAAAGCAGATGAACGAGAAACACGAGGATTGATTTCTACAGCAATGATATCTTCGTTTTCAGGGTTTACTGCAAATTGCACATTACAACCTCCAGCAAAGTTTCCGATACTGCGCATCATCTTAATAGCCATGGTACGCATTTTTTGGAAACAAGTATCACTTAAAGTCATGGCTGGAGCAACAGTAATAGAGTCTCCAGTATGAATTCCCATTGGGTCGAAATTTTCGATGGTACAAATAATTGCAACACTATCATTTTTATCGCGCAATAATTCGAGTTCGAATTCTTTCCAGCCAAAAACAGCTTTTTCAACCAAAACCTCGTGAGTTGGTGAGGCAGTTAAACCCCTTTGTAATGCTGCATCTAGCTCTTCTTTGGCCCAAACAAATCCTCCACCTGTTCCACCCAATGTATAAGAAGGTCTGATTACCAAAGGAAAACCTATTTCTTGTGCAATTTCCTTTCCTTCTAAAAATGAATTGGCAGTTCTTGAAGGAGCAACTCCCACACCAATTTCAATCATTTTTTGTCTGAATTTTTCGCGATTTTCAGTGGTATCAATTGCTTTTGTATCCACCCCAATCATACGCACATTGTATTTTTCCCACAAACCAATTTCTTCGCATTCAATTGCCAAGTTCAAGGCTGTTTGTCCGCCCATAGTTGGTAAAACTGCATCAATCTGGTGTTCTTTTAGGATGCTTTCAATAGAGTCGGAAACCAATGGTAAAAGATAAACATGATCAGCTGTTACCGGGTCTGTCATGATAGTTGCTGGGTTGCTATTGATTAAGATTACTTTGATTCCTTCTTCTTTTAAGGAACGGGCAGCCTGGCTACCACTGTAATCGAATTCGCAAGCCTGACCAATAATAATGGGACCACTACCGATAATTAAAACTGATTTGATGCTTAAGTCTTTTGGCATAATGCTTTGGGTGTTGTGTAAAGGAATCCAATTCAATGTTTACGAATTGGTATAAATTGTACAAATGTAGGTTGAATTTTCTCCTGATTGAAATAATAATTAAAAAGTATTTTTACACAGTCGAAATTTGATAAGCAAAACAAAGGATTGAGTAATTTTCATCAAGATATTTTTATAGGGGAAAAAATCCAGCTGGGGTATTTTTTTAAGCGAGCTGGTGAAAACATAATCATTCTGTTTCCCGGATTTGGACAAAGTGCCAGGCACTATGTTTATTTTGCTAATCAGCTACATGCAAGTTTTAGCATTTTGGCTATCGACCATTTTTACCATGGAGATAGCAAGGCAATAGATGAAAACACAGCTATTGATCAAGAAGACCTGAATGCGACAATTTCCGATTTACTCGATTTTCTTGGCTTCAAGCATCCAATTTGTATACTTGGCGGATTTAGTTTTGGCAATTGGATGGCTGCAGCTTGTTTACATTCAGAACAATTAAAACCAAAAGCTTGGCTGGTCATGTCTCCCCCATCATACAGATTTTCAGGACTTTTTCGCTTTGCAACCAGAAATCGTTTAGGCAAATTGGTTTTTCGGTTTTATGCAGTTCATTTTTCGCAATTAATGCGCGTGCTGCTGCTCTTGCAAAAGCTCGGTTTGGTTTCAAGCCACAAAATTAAAATGGCAACCAAGCAAGTGGAAGATTCTTCAAAATCACAACGGCTTTACAGGAACTGGAAACTAATGCGACAATTTGTTCCTCATTGGCAAAATTGTATCAAATTGGCTCAAAACAAGAAAATGAAGGTTTTATTTACCAACGGAGTAGAAGATAAAATAACACCAGCAGATGAACTCAAAAAACAATTTGAACAAGTTTCTGAGTTTGAAATATTGGATTTTCAAGGTGGCCACACTTTTGCTAGCGATGAAATTATACAACAAATAAATCTGATCATTCTTGAACTCAATAAGCAAAGGAAATTTGAGCAGGATTCATTAACTTTGAAAAAATGAAAAGTGCATTAAAAATTCTTTTCTATCTAGGCGTTGTTATTGTTGTCAGTATTTCAACCTGGTTTATCAGCGAGCAATTCAGAGCTCCTGAAGATCAGCTTTTGGGTATTTACGATAAGAATTTTAAGCCTTGCCTGAATTACTGGACCACAGACCCTAATTACGTAGACTCAACTGGATTAAGTCAGATTGCAATGAAGTACTACGAAAAGGGTGAATATGCTTTAGCAATTGAAGGCTTTCAAAACATTGAACCTCGAGCAGAAGAAGAGGGATATTATCAGCTATATTTAGGTATCTCTTATTTAAAAACTGGATTCGATAATTTGGCCATCAATAGTCTTGAATTGTCGGTAAAGAATTTCAAGGAATTCAACAATGTAAACCTAAGCAAATGGTATTTATCTCTTGCGTTATTAAAAGCAGGCAGAGATAAAGAGGCTTTGGAAGGCTTAAACGATATTGTTAGGTTGAATGCTAAACAAAAATCTCAAGCTGTTCTCATTATAAAAGATGTAGAGCAGGCAAAAAACCCATTGAGGGCATTTATCAATTCCCTTTCTCAATAAAGCAAAGAATTTTCATCTGCCAAACAATGAGATTCTATTAAATTTGGATTGAAATAAATCTACCTATTAGGAGTAGACTTCTAGAATATTTAAATGTGCGCAAAAGGAGACTCGAACTCCTAAGGGTTGCCCCACTGGCTTCTGAGACCAGCGCGTATACCAATTCCGCCACTTGCGCAAAAAAATCAGTCCCAAAATTACGCTTTTAGGACTGATTCAATACCATTTTTATGTTCTATGTCGATTTAATTCTTGAGTGCTTTGCTTGATATTATTGAAGGTAAGAAGCAAAACATCAGTAAATTTTATGCTTAAAAACTCAAGACTAAATTCAACATAAAATTTCTTCCCGCTTGAGGGTAGAAATAGTTAAAGTCTGTTCTTTGTCCGCCAATAATTCCGCTGAAAACATAACCATTTGGTTGGTATTCTTCACCTAAAATATTGTTTAGTTGTAAGCCTATTCTTGCAGATTTAAAAAATCTTTGGGTCTTAATTTCATACGAAAACACCAAATCATTTACCACAAAACCATCTATTTTTCTTGCTTCACTTTGGGTATTATCGAGGTATTGTTTAGATACTGTTTTTACAATCCAAGAAGCTGAAAAACCTTTCACATTTTCATAGTTCAATACAGAAGAACTAATGAATTCGGGCGAAAAGGCAATACTGCTATTTTTGTATTTAATTTCATCTTGACCACCCAAATCCCAATTGTCTACATACTCTGTAAAGTCCTTAATTCTGTTTTTGCTATACGCCGCAGTAAAAGTCCATTTTAGATCTTTTCTGATTTTAACACCAAAAACACCCTCTAATCCAGCTCTGTAACTTCTTGGGACATTCACGCGGTTATAGGCGCCTACATCATTTATCTGACCACTGTTTACCAATTGATTCACATAATCCATATAAAATGCATTCATATTAATGCTGAAAACTCTTCCATATCTTTTATAACCGAGTTCACCATTGTACATACGCTCTGGTTTAGGAATACTATTTCTGCTTGCTTGGATGATATCGTTACGAACGGGCTCTCTGTGAGCTACACCCGCATAAGCATAAAACTGTGTTTCACTATTCATTTGATAGGTTAAACCAGCTTTGGGATTGAAGAAGTCGAAATTCAAATCAAAATCGTAAGGAATATAATTACTTCCATTCAGATCTTCACCTTTCAATTTGTATCCAACTCCCCTGTATTGTAAATCTACAAACCCTTCAAGCTTTTTATTGAATTCATAATCAAGCTTTCCATAAAGGCTGATATCTGTTTTGCTTGATTTTCCTTCATAAAAACGTTGATTATTATAGTTAATAGCGGCATTCTGTGCCCAAATTAACTCTCCAAAATGGCGACCATCATATCTGTTAATGGCACCGCCAAAAGTGAAGTATTTTTTACCACGATCCATGGTATAAGAGAAAACTGTTCCGTAAAAATCATTATCCAACCAACGTCTTCTAATAAAATCTGAATTGGTAAGTGTATCCGTACCAATAACCACATCATTCATTTTATAGCGAGAAAAAGGCTCGCTGCTCCTGTATTCTTCATAATATCCTCTTCCATAGGTATAATGTAAACCAATATTGAGCCTATCTCTATTGTTGCGGTTATAACTATAGAAAAACTGGTAATGGTCTTGCTGATAATTATCTGTTTGATTGGGATAAGTAAACTGGTTGTAAGTACGATTTCCAGAATTCAATAAAAGGGCAGAATCTTTTGAACTCATATATAAATTTTGAGTAAGTTGAATCATACCATTTACATCGCCTTTTAAACGGGCTTCTGGTACACCATTCCATGCCTGAAATGTTTGCTCTTTTCCAGAAAACACATTGAATTTAAAACTGCTATGTTTCATTATCTTTGTAGCAGAAATGAAATAAGACTTTAAATCAGAAAAAGAACGATCAATAAACCCATCTGATTTAATCATAGATAAGCGAGCATCAATGGCCCAATTGTTTTCCATAAGTCCAGTACCAACCTTAAGCGTGTGTTTTCTGGTATTAAATGAACCCAAACTAGTGGAGACTTCAGAAAAAGGGGTATAACTCATTATGTCGCTTTGAATATTAACACTCGCTCCAAAAGCAGCAGCGCCATTGGTTGAAGTACCAACGCCTCTTTGAATTTGGATGCTTTGTGTTGATGATGCTAAATCGGGCGTATTTACCCAGAAAGTTCCATGAGATTCGGCATCATTTACAGGTATTCCATTGATGGTAACATTGGTTCTAGTTGGGTCTACACCCCTGATGCGCATACCGGTATAACCCACACCAGCTCCCGCATCGGAATTTACGACAACAGATGGGGTTTGATTGAGCAAAAAGGGAATATCCTGCCCAAAATTCTGCTTTTCAATTTCTTTTTTGCTGATATTGGTGAAAGTAGCAGCAGCGGTATTCTTAAAACGGACTGCGATGATTACACACTCATCACTAACTTGTGTTAAAGGTTTAATATTGATATCTACCTCAGCACTAGAATTCACCAATTCAACTTTCTTTTCTACACTGGGATAAGAAAGATAACTGATCACTAGGTAATAAGTACCAGGCACAAGTTTGTTAAAAGAATAACTGCCATTATCGGCTGAAATTTGATTTTGCACCACCTTACCATTGAGGTATAAAGCAATACTGGCTGCACTTAAAGGACGCATTGTTTCTGCATCTTTTACTTTCCCCGAAATGCTCAACTGAGCCATGGAGATGAGGGACCAGAAGAATCCCATTAAAAAGAAAGACAATTTTTTCATTTTGTAAACATTAAAAATTTTAATTCGACCGCAGCAGGGGCTGAACGATCTTAAAATGTTTACCCTATTGAAGAACGGAAGTCTTGAAGCTTCAAAGAAGAAATCCGGTCTCCTTCCCTACGCAGGCATTACCCTGATCAGGTTAAAGGGTATAATCTCAGTCATCTAAATATTGGAGAAACCGCTCCACTATTCTTCAGACACCCCTAAAGACAATACAAATGTAATGGAGGAATTTGTTTTCGCAAGAAAGACTTTAAAACGGCTACTAGTAGCAGGCCTCTTGCTACTGGCCTCAAATACATTAATTAATCACCATTAAAAACCACAAGGAACATTTTTAGTTTATTGGCAGCAAGAGACTTCTTTGAAACAAACGAAGCATTTAAAAACCCTATGAGCTGGCATTAAAAATCTTGGGGTTAAACTCAAAATTTTTACAAATCAACTAGCTGACCCGAATCTCATAAAGGTTTATGTATCTTAACTTCAAGAAAAAGATCAAATCAATATTGATATCAAGAAACACTCAAAGTAAAGAAATGCAAGCCAGAAGCATGGAGCAAGAGGGTATACAAAACTCTTGCTTTTCGCAAAGACACATTCAACAACCAGGAGAAATGAAAATTAAGAAGTTTTACTTAGCAATTTGAGAATTTAGGCCCAGGAACATTTTATTTAAAAAGAAAAATCTAAATCCAAGTGCCGTCAACTTTTCAAAAATTGCATTGTAAAAAAATTAAATTTTGACCTCCTCAACCTAGCCAATATTAAAAAGCCAATTGCCAAAAGCATCTTCAATTACCTCCCATTTAGTGCCGTTTACCTAAAACTTCAAGGCTATTTGTAATAATTCAAGCATCTTTGAGGCCAACATCAATAAAAAATGAAGAGATTCTTACTTATACTTTCCTTAATCATTCTTTTTCCTCTATCTAATTTCGCTCAGCTTTTTTCACTTCGTGGCATGGTTATGGACAAATCTGATAACAGTCCCATGGTTGGCGTTAGTATTATGCTCACACAAAAAGGTTCAAAGCCGCACTTTGTAAGCTCAAACGATAGAGGTTTTTTCCAAATTGAGAATTTAAGAGCAGACTCCTTCGAAATCAAAGCCAGTTTTGTGGGATATAGAACTTTTGTTAAAAGTGGTTTGATTGGTGAAAACAACCGAATGAGAATCATCATGGAACCCGACAATAAATTGTTGAAGGAAGCCAAAATCGAATCCACTCAAATTAGAAGCGAACAAAAAGGGGATACAACCTCTATGAATGCATCAGCCTTCAAAGTAAACCCTGATGCTACATCGGAAGATTTAGTAAAAAAAATGCCTGGCATTACCGTAGAAAACGGAACAGTAAAAGCACAGGGAGAAGAGGTTAAAAAGGTTTTAGTAGATGGAAAAGAGTTCTTTGGTGATGACGCACAAATGGCGCTTAAAAACCTACCTGCCGAAGTGGTAGATAAAGTACAAGTGTTTAACCGCTTGGGCGACCAAGCACAGTTTTCTGGTTTCAATGATGGCAATACCGACAAAACCATGAATATCGTAACACGAGGTGGAGGTATCAATGGCGCTTTTGGAAAAGTTTTTGTGGGATATGGCACCGATGATAG
>JBMLPO010000015.1:0-10483 GCA_049242065.1 Bacteroidia bacterium | reverse complement strand
TGATATTCATCTATGAATCTAACAAATTCAACTCCGAAGTATTAGATAGTTTGGGTTTCAATTGCATTGAAATAAAACATGATTTAAAACCTTATACTTTTGGATTTGATAGCCATTGGAACACGTTTGGCAGGATAAATTGTGCAAATTCAATCTTTAAATCTTTAAACCAAGAAGCAAATGATAAATAAATTGATTTATCATTTTTATCATAAAGGTTTGTTTAAATATCAAAAATTTTTCTTTGATTATCAGCGTGCTTTAGGTTTTATTGTGATTCAGTAAATTGATTTTACAAACTCCTTGTTTTTAACTTCAATACTAAACAATCAGAACCAAATTTCGATTTTTGTCATCTATTTAAGGCTTGCTGAAATATACAGAAACGGGTGTGTTTAGGAGCTTTTAAATTAGTTGGATTAATTCTACTTCAATTTTGAACCAGCGACAAAAATTATATTTAACCTAGTGGAAGAATTTTTAAATTGAACTTTAAAACTTGAATTTAAGATGAAAATCAAGGCTAATTCCTTGATAAAAGGGCCTAATAAAAATATTTATTAGGCCTTTTTATTTTTATACGGTCCAAAACTCCAAAGTTGTGATCTAGAAGAAATACTTGATGATGAAATAATTATTGGTCTTCCCAATATATCAAACTCTAATCCTAGATACTTGTTTGAGATTAATTCTCCATCAATAAAATATTTGAGCCCAAATACACTTGGAGCCAAGGTTGTATTGGGTATTGTTATAATGTCCCAAGTGGTATTATATTTTTTATTTAAATCAAATGTTTCTAAATAAAAACTACCTAGGGTTTTATCCCATAAAATTATTTCTTTAGTTTCTATTTCAGGAATATTATTTTTAGCAGCACACTTTACAAAATAGTAAAATCCATTTTTATTAGCATCATTTACAGGAATAAATGTAAAAAAATAAAAGTTGTAAATATCGTACGTCCCACAATTAAAATAATTTTCAAATGTACTCCTTTCGAATTTAAATGCACTTAAAGCTGGGGTATTATCAATACCTAACAAAATCTGACCACCCCATTCATGATTTTGTAAAAGAATAATTTTTGACTTATCTATTATCATAATTAAAATAGTTTTTTTAAATATTAAATAGAGCTGTAATTAAATCTTAAATCCGAAATGGACAAAGGTTTTCTTACTCCTTATTTACTTCAATTAAAAGTATGTTTTATATTTAATTATTAGAATAATTTTTGGTTAAGGAGATTTTTAAATACATTAAAAAAATCCCCTTGTTTAACACGAACAAGGGGATTTTTTATAAACCTAAAATTCTTTTCCAAAGTGGTTTCTTTTCGGTTTCTACATCACCATAGTTTCCATAACCATATCCGTATCCATATCCGTATCCGTATCCATAACCATATCCATATCCGCCGTATCCATAACCATAATTCGATTGGCCATAACCATATCCATAAGAACCGTAACCATATCCATAAACAGAAGCAAAGTTGATATCATTAAATACCAATCCGATGCTCTTGTCTTTTTCTTTGTTATGAATATCGTTAATCATGCTAAGGTAGTTTTTACGAGAAATCCTTTGTCTAACCATGTATAAAATGATGTCCGCATGTTGCATCAAATCTAAACCATCAGCAACCAATCCTATTGGAGGTGTATCGAGAATAATATAGTCAAATTCCGATTTCAATTCTTTTAACAAGTCCTTAAATGTATCTGACATTATTAATTCAGAAGGGTTTGGAGGAGTGGGACCAGATGTAATAATAGAAAGATTTTCAAGATTGGTTTTTTGGATAATTTCTTCCTTTTTTACTTTACCAATGATATAATTAGAAATACCTATGCTGTTATCTAATTTAAAATCTTGGAAGATTTTTGGTTTACGTAAATCCACCCCTATCAGCAAAGTTCTGTAACCACCAATTGCTAAAACAGATGCTATATTCATACTCACAAATGTTTTTCCTTCTCCAGAAACTGTTGACGTAATAAGTAAAGTAGTATTTTCATCCTTTCCTTTAGCTTGTCCCATATAATTTATATTGGAACGGAGATTCCTGAAACTTTCAGATACTACAGCCTTAGGATGATTGGCAATGACTAAAGCAGTATTTTTATTGTTATGAGGAATATTTCCAATAACTGGTATTCTTGTAATTCCTTGTAAAATTGAATGGTTATTGATTCTTGTATCGAAAAATTCAATTCCAAATACGATTAATAATGGAATAACTAATCCAGCTCCTAAACCCAATAAATAGTTAGTAGAATTTTGAGGTGATATTTTTGCACCTATTACTGCATAATCTACAATCCTATTATCTGAAATATTAGAAGCGCCTGCAATACCAGCTTCAGCTTTTTTCTCTAATAAATAAGTTAGTAGCTTATCATTCAATTTGTATTTTCTTTCAATGGTTAAGAGTTTTTGTTCTTTTTCTGGAAGAGTCATTGCCGTAGCTTCAAATTCCTTTATTCTACTTACTAATTCTCCAACCATGATTTTGGAACTTCCTTTGATACTATTTAAATTTTCTAATAAAGTTGATTTAATAACTTCAATTCCTTTTTCTTTTTCTATCAGTGCAGGGTTTAGTTTTTCTGAACTCTGCTCAATGATGAGTTTTTCGCTATATAATTGAGAAAGCCTACCTACTAATTGATTCAATAATTGATCACCAATTCCCATAATACCTGGAGCAATTATTTTATTAAGGTCTTTGTTCTTTTTGATATAATCATGAAGGTAATCATAATATTTTTGTTTGATTTCCTCTTCAGATTTTCTATTCTCTAAATCAAAAAGGTTATCCATCAAATTTTTGCCCTGAACCCCTAGATCTACTAATTTATTGTTCATTCTAAATGCTTGAAGTTTGTCTTCAAAGAATTGTAGTGAATCTGTAATGCTAATTAAGTATTTATCTATAAATTGAATAGTATTTACTGAAATCTGATTTTTGTCTGAAAGATCTTTTTGAATATAGGTCTGCATTAAATTATTAATGAACTTAACATCTTTTTGTGGTTCAGAAGTTTCTTTAATAATATCAACAATACTTGCTTGTTTATTTATTGGTTTGATATCATACGAACCTGCATATTTTCTAACTAGTGAACCATACGAATTAAAAACAAAATAAAATTCTTCGTTTGCATGTATTAACTCAGGAATTGTAACTAATAATTGAAACCTGAAATTGTCAGTTTCAATTGTTTCATTAAACTTATATTCCTTAGTAATGGCTTTGACTGGAATATTTAGAATTTGCTTATTTATTGGTACAATTTGGGTAAATCGTTGGTTTTCAGGATTTACTTCTAAAATGAATGAATTTGAATTAATTATTTTAATTCTATATTTTAATTCAAAGGTTTGTAGGTGATTAGAATCAATTGCTACTACAAAGGGTTGGTTTGGATATAAGTCCTGATTTTTTATACTACCAGCTCCATAATAAGAAATATTAAAATCACAATTTTTCAGTGTTTCCTGCACTATGATTCTAGACCTCATTAAACCAATTTCATTTTCAATCGATTTACTTGAATTAACCAATTGCATTCCTTGCAAAAAGTTATCCATTCCTTCTAATCCCCTACCACTTTTTTCTTTAATAAGGAATTGAGATTTAACAACAAATTTTTCTGTAGAATACCGATTAACTAAAAAAGCAATAGATAATCCTAAAAATACAGAAACAATAAAATAAGGCAAGTAACCAAGGAATCTACCAACTATCGTTTTAAAATTAATTGAAGAATCAAGGCTTTGATCTACAAAATTTGGTTGGTTTAAATTATTTTCCATTAGAATTATTTAAGATTTTGAAGAATGATATAAGTGTTGAGTACAAGTAAGAACGTACTGAAAATAGGCAAAACTGCACTCAATGTGCCTTGGAAATTACTCAAGTTTCCTAAACTTCTTGATTTAACAGGTTGTACATATATTATATCATTTGGATGAATATAGTAATAAGGTGAATTTAATAAATTTTTGTCAGTAAGATCAATTGTGTATAAATTAGTTACACCATCTATTTCCCTAATTAATGTCAATTTATTTCTTTTAGCAATTTCATTTACATCTCCTGACATCGCCAGTGCTTCTAAGATATTTAGTTTATTTACCATAAAGAAAAATTGGCCAGGTCTATTTACTGAGCCTAGTATACTAAACCTAAATTCAGCTATTTTAATTTGGATAAAAAAGTTTTTAAAATACTTTTTCGCCTCGGTTTCAAGCAAAAATTTCGCTTCTTCAATTGTTTTTCCCTTTAAATCGATTTTTCCAATATATGGCAAATCAAGTATTCCATGTTTATCCAAGCTATATCCCATAATGTAAAAAGGAGTACCTGTACCTTGTTGTTGCATCATGTTTAAATTTCCAGATGTTAGTGGATTAAAAATTGAATTCATTTTTTCATCCTCCGTTACTACCTTAATGTGAAGAATATCTCCAGGTTTTAAATGATATTCATTATTTGAAATTATATAGGTATTTATACTATCATTAGACTTTGAACCTTTATTTTGAAGGTATATATAATCTTTGTTACTTATACAAGATTGTAGCACCATAATTATTGGGACCACCCAAATTAGAATTATTAAGTTTTTATTCATTTTCATTGATGAAGTAGATTTTATAGTTGCCTGATTTTATATTCTTTACATAAAATACAGATGATCGCAAAAATAAGCCATGGGATTGGAAAACAAAGCAAAAATATATAGTTTAGTTTTATTGTTTTGGTCCTAATTTCTTACAATTCTTGAAATCATTGTTAAGTTGCAGAATGCCTAGTGATTAGAAAATTAAACTTCCTATTGGACATCTTTCATTTTTATTTTTCACGGATAAGTGGAGGCTTTGACTTAATCTTTGGTAATATCTATTTAGTTGATTTGACGACCTGCTGCATACATCCTTTCAATGATGTCTACAACCATTAAGCCGTCTTCAGCTTTGGTGGCAATAGCACTTTCTCCCTTTAAGGTGCTGAGTATGTTCTCAAACACATATTGGTGATTTGAAGCACTTCCCTGAAATAAACCATATTGGTTGGGTAAATTGGTTTCAGCTAATACGGGCATTTTGTAATCTTTGATGTGACAATAAATTACTTCATTCATATACTGACCTCCTATTTTAAAAGAACCGTTTTCTCCAATAACTGTCATACTACTTTCTAAGTTCTTATCAAAAATGGAGGTACTGTATTGTAAGGTTCCTGCTCCAGATTGTTGGAAGTCGAAATTGATGAGTCCAGAATCTTCAAATTCTGTTAAATGTTGGTGGTTGAAATTGTAAAACCTGGATTGAATGTTTGTGATGTCTCCAAATACCCAATACATGATATCTACAAAATGACTGAATTGCGTGAAAAGGGTTCCGCCATCCAATAATTTATTTCCTCTCCATGTTTTTGGTAAATAATACCGTTCATCTCTATTCCAAAAACAATTGATTTGAACCAAGTGCAATTGACCTAATATGCCTGATTCAATGATTTCCTTCATCCAAATAGATGGAGGAGAATACCTATTCTGCTTAACTACAAAAACTTTCTTTTGATTTCGATTTGCAGATTCAATGATTTTTAACCCTTCATCTTTGCTTAAGCACATAGGTTTTTCAATGAGCACATGGATTCCCTTATTAAGCAATTGAATTGCAAATGCTGCATGTATGCCGTTGGGTAAGCAAATGCAGGCTACATCTGGTATTTCTTGATTGCTCTGGAAGAATTTTTCTAAACTTTCATGAAATGGAATTTCTCCTAATGAAGTTTGCTTTATCTTGTTCTTTTGATGTTCATCTTTGTCAATAATGGCTAATAATTGACATTCACTGTGATTGAAAATAATTTCAGCATGTCGCTGCCCAATGTGGCCAAATCCTATAACAACAAATGTAGTTTTACTCATTTTGAAGATGCAATCCTAAGAAAATTTGTTGGAATATGAATCAGGATTTTTTGATGGATTGCTTCTAGCTCAACCATGAAATGTGATTTCCCATTTTTTTGAACCAATAAGCCGTTTAAACCTAATAAGGGTCCTGCTATTACTTCTACTATTTGCCCAATTTCAAATGCTTCTTCAGTGGCTTCAATTCCTTCGGTGTATCCCATCAATAACCGGATGGTTTCGATTTCCTTAACGTTTACTACAACTGGCTTCCTCTCAAAATTAATGAATTTCACAATCCCTGGAGTATTCAATATGTCGTAGTAGTTTTTTTCGAGTTCGGTTTCAATAAAAATATAACTTTTAAACAAGGGTTCTTCCACCCATTTTTTTCGATCACTCCATTGCTTTAAAGTTCTTTGCAGAGGTAGAAATGTTTTAAATCCCTTTTTCTCTAGTTCAATCTGAACTTTTTTTTCTGCTCTGGGGGAGGTGTAGAGCACGTACCATAATAGCTTTTCAGATGGAGTTTGATTCACGAAACGAATGTAAGATTTTTTTTTGAAAAGTGGTTTTGGGGGGGTGAGTGTGAGTGTGGGGAGAGATAAGAGTTGAGAGACGAGAGAGTGTGAGAGTGGAGTGTGGGGAGATGAGAGAGGAGAGAGAGGAGAGAGTGTGAGTGAGGAGTGTGAGTGGGGAGAGATGAGAGAGGAGAGAATGCAGAATCGAGGATGTGGGAGAAATGAGATGGTGAGGTATATTTACAAAAAGAAATGATTACTTGTATTTAATATGTCTATTGATGGTTGATTCAGTTCTTTTAAAATAAAAAACACTTAACAATTACAAGAATATATTTAATTTGAAGGATGTCTGAAATTGTAAATAACTATTTTGTTCATAAATCCACATTTATTGATGAGCCTTGTCAAATTGGTAGTGGTACAAAGATTTGGCATTTTTCTCATATCATGTCGAATTGCATTATTGGCGAAAATTGTAATATTGGACAAAATGTTGTTGTCTCTCCTCAGGTAGTTTTGGGAAACAATGTAAAAGTGCAAAACAATGTTTCAATTTATACGGGTGTGGTTTGTGAAGATGATGTATTTCTCGGGCCGAGTATGGTTTTTACCAATGTGATCAATCCGAGAAGCGCTGTTGTTAGAAGAAATGAATACCAACAAACTTTAGTGAAAAGAGGTGCTAGTATTGGTGCAAATGCAACGATTGTTTGTGGCGTGAATATTGGAATGTATGCTATGATAGGTGCTGGAACTGTAGTTATTAAAGATGTTCCGGATTATGCTTTGGTGGTTGGTAATCCCGCTCGTCAAATTGGATGGGTTTCTGAACATGGAAACAAATTGAATTTTAATAAAGAATTCATTGCGACCTGCGAGGCTACTGGAACTATTTATGAATTAAAGGATGGTAAGGTAAGGAGGATTCAATAGGTGGAGAAGATCATTCAAATGGTTGATTTGAAAAGCCAGTATCAAAGATTGAAATCTGAATTGGATGCTGCTATTCAAGATGTTCTTGATTCGGGCATTTTTATTAAAGGTTCAATAGTAAGTGATTTTGAAAACAACTTATCTCAATATATTGGAGGGGCTGCTGTTATTTCCTGTGCAAATGGCACGGATGCTCTTCAAATTGCCATGATGGCTTTGGATTTAAAACCAGGTGATGAGGTAATTCTTCCTGCTTTTACTTATGCGGCAACTGCAGAGGTAATAGCATTACTTGGTTTAGTTCCTGTATTGGTTGATGTTGACAAGCATACTTTTAATATCAATGTCAGTTTAATTGAAAAATCAATAAGCTCCAAAACAAAGGCTATTGTTCCGGTGCATTTATTTGGTCAATGCGCTGATATGGAAAGCATTTTAAAAATTGCTTCAAAAAACAATTTGTTTGTAATAGAAGATGCCGCTCAATCAATTGGTTCAGTTTATACGTTTTCTGATGGAACAAAAAAAATGGCTGGAACAATGGGAGATATAGGGACTACCTCGTTTTTTCCTTCTAAGAATTTAGGTTGTTTTGGCGATGGAGGCGCTGTGTTCACAAATAATCCGGTGATTGCAGAGAAGTTGAGAATGATTGCAAATCATGGTCAAAAGATTCAGTACAAACATGATATAATTGGGGTAAATTCCAGACTAGATGCAATTCAAGCCGCAGTTTTAAATGTTAAATTGAAGTATTTAAATGCGTTTGAAATTGCTCGCAAAAATGTTGCTGATTTTTATGACTCAAAACTAAGTTTAGATGCTCGTTTTACTATACCTGTAAGAAGTCATTTTTCAAGCCATGTTTTTCATCAATACACCATGATTCTGAATGGTATTGAAAGAGACCAATTTCGCAATTATTTGAAGTCAATTGGGATACCAAGTATGGTCTATTATCCTACGCCAATTCACCATCAAGAGGCATTCAAATCCGTTTCAAAAATTGGCAGCGATTTGAGTATCAGTGAAAGATTGAGTAAAGAGGTTATTTCTTTACCTATTCATACAGAAATGGATAAAGATCAAATTGATTTTATAATTGAGGCTGTATTGAATTACGATGGTATAAATTATTAGTGATTCGTTTTTTGATAAAAGTAAGATTGCTATAGAAGAAGCTTTTCGTATTTCAATCCTTAATTTTATGCCAATAGTAACCAAAGTCTTCCATCACCGAAGGCGCTTTTGGGGCTTCTGGTATCTGGCAACTAGCTTCTGGCTTGCGATTCTGCTAATAATAAATTTCCTTTTACTTTAGCGCTGTATCATTGCAGGATTTAAGTCCCGTAGGGACCACCTACCGATAGAATTTTAGTAATGAAATAGAATCAAGCCCCGTAGGGGCAAAATTCATTTTACTGAAAGTTAACATACCTCCTAGGATTGGAGAAAAACATGCGTATGATCTCTTTCAATTCACAATTTTAATTCCGCCCCTTCAGGGCTATGAGTATTTCGTTACAATTGAACTAACGAATTTCGCCCCCTTCAGGGCTGAGTAAATTTCGTAAGTCGGTCAATATATTTTAGGTTTTTACAACATAGCCAAAAGCCGATAGCTACATTCATATCCTGCCACAATCTGCCAGAAGCCAGCGGCAACCTTGCTGCCGATGATGAGGCTTTGTGCAAGTTGAAACAGCATAGTTTCCATCAACGTTTTTTATGTGCTAATAGGAACATTTCTGGCATGATTAGGGATTCAAATTGAAATAAAATTTTTGTCGATCAACGTAATTTGCCATAGCCAAAAGCCAAAAGCAAATAGCTACATTAATATCCTGGCAAAATCTGCCAGAAGCCAGCGGCTTGTAAACGTCTTCAGCTAGGAATTATAAAATTAATTTTTCAGAACTCAAATGGATAAATCCATTTGAACTCTCATTTAATTGAAAACTATGGTGTTGGATGCCATTGCTAATCCATAAATTTCTCACATTGAAAACCTGATTATAGGTGGAAATTTGCATCAATGTTTCAGAACTCAGTTCGATATCAAACGATTTACATTCAACCAAAATAGATGGTTGAGCTTGGTTATTGAAAACAAGTATATCAAATCGTTTTTTTAAATGATTAAACTCAAATGCTCTTTCAATTGCAATAAGTGATGGCGGGATTTTACAATCTAAAATGAGGTGCTGAATTACATGTTGCCTTACCCATTCTTCAGGTGTAAGAACAACATATTTTTTTCTAATTGGGTCGAAAATTTTTAAGGATTCCTTTTCCTTTATTATCCTAAAAGAATATTCAGGAAAATTCAATTTCATATTTGTTTAATAACTAAAATAACAAGCCTGCCAATGTAGCACTTAAATAAGAAGCCATGGTTCCAATCATAAGTGCTTTAAAGCCTAATCTAGCTAAGTCACCACGTCTCTCAGGAGCTAATTCTCCGATACCTCCTACTTGAATTGCTATCGAGCTGAAGTTTGCAAATCCGCATAATGCAAAACTTATAATCATGACTGATTTAGGCTGTAGAAGATTTTGAGCTATCATAGGTGACAATTTAGAATAGGCAACAAATTCATTGATAACCATTTTTGTTCCCATTAAAGACCCAGCAGTAACTGTATCTTGAGCTGGCACGCCCATTGTCCAAGCGATGCCTGAGAACACCCATCCAAACAATTTATCAAGACTTAGTAATGATAAATCCATGCCTACCACATCAGGAGTTAATCCTGTCCAAACCAATAATGCACCAAATCTTCCAAAAAGTAAATCGACTAAAGCAATTAAAGCAATAAAACCAATAAGCATGGCAATTACATTTAATGATACTTTTAGTCCATCAGAAGCTCCATGTGAAATTGCGTCTAATAAATTTACATGCGTCTTTTTTACTTCCAATTTGATATTTCCTTTAGTTGGAGATTCTTCGGTTTCAGGCCAAACAATTTTTGAGATTACCAAAGCACCAGGTGCTGCCATGATACTTGCTGCAAGCAAATAGGGGGCAGGTACACCCATTGAAATATAAACTGCCATAACACCACCAGCGATAGTGGCCATACTGCCACT
>JBMLPO010000014.1:0-1442 GCA_049242065.1 Bacteroidia bacterium | reverse complement strand
TGAAGCTTTAGTTTTTTGTCCTTACAAACAGCATGAATCTTCTTGATTTCATTTAAGTCCCAACAAGCGCCACCGCCTCTATTTACAGTGTTTTCAATGCATACCAACGAAGTTCTGGGAAAATGCACATCTTCTTTATTGATCTGATGAAGGACTTGCTCTGCGGTGAATTTACCATTATTGCCATTCAATAATCTGACTGAAGCACCACTATTTGCTGCTATTCCTCCTCCCTCATAAATATACACATGGGAAATAGCATCACATATCACCTCTTTACCTGGTCCACTTTGTAAATGAATAGCTATTTGGTTGGTCATGGTCCCACTCGGACAAAATAATCCAGCTTCCATTCCAAACATTTTAGCAGCATGTTCTTCTAATTCATTCACATATTGGTCTTCACCAAAAACATCATCACCTATTTTGTTTAAATCAATTGCCTGCATAACTTGAAGCATTTCAGGACTAGGTTTGCTAATGGTATCGGAGCGTAAATCAATGATTCTATTCATGTTTTATTGGAATGGTGGGTTTGTAAATACTCGGGTTTTATCTGATTGTTTCAACAAACATTTCAGTTTTAAAAGATAATCTATTTTTTTCGGAGCTAATAAACGAAATTCGCTTCAAATATTCTTGCATGTATCCTACTATATCAGATTTATTATTGGATTTATTTGGATTTAACTTTCCGCTTCCTATTCAAACTTTTGGTTTTTTTATGGCATTGTCATTTGCCGCAGCCTATTGGTTTACTACGGAAGAGCTCAAGTCGAGGGAAGCCAATGGTTTATTAAAAGCCTTTCCACAACAAGTCAAAATCAATCAAAAAATTACCATTATTGATTATACCACACAAACTATTATTTATGCTTTTGTGGGTTTCAAATTATTGGAGATGTTTTTAGATTATGATGCATTGGTTGCCAATCCGCAGAAGTTTCTTTTATCAGGTAAAGGAAGCTGGTTTGGTGCATTAGCTGGTGGTATTTATGGATACTATTCATGCTCAAAAGAAGCAAAAGCTTTAGAAGGTAAAACACCAACAACTGTTACCAAGATGGTTCAACCGCACCAATTAATGGGTAATATTGTTGGTATTGCAGCAATAGGAGGAATATTAGGAGCTAAGATTTTTCATAACCTCGAAAACTTAGATGAGTTTGCTGCAGATCCCATGGGTGCTTTGTTTTCATTTAGTGGATTAACTTTTTATGGTGGTCTTATTGTTGCTGCTATTGGTATTCTATATTATACTTCTAAAAACAATATCAAGTGGTATTATATGGTTGATTCTGCGGCAGTGGGTTTGATGATAGCTTATGGTATAGGTAGAATAGGATGTCATTTAAGTGGTGATGGCGATTGGGGAATTGATAATTTGAGTCCAAAGCCAGAAGCCTTGGCTTTCTTGCCAGATTGGTTTTGGTCTTACCAAT
>JBMLPO010000013.1:0-4649 GCA_049242065.1 Bacteroidia bacterium | reverse complement strand
ATGAGTATTGTTCATTACATGAGTTATTAGATAGTTATTCAGTATTGTTTCAAAAGCAAGGAAAGACCCAAACCGCAGAGATGATTGAAAGCATTTTTTATAATGCTGCACAAGGCTCTAGGAATCCCAATCACTCTTGTATTGCCTATTTAAAAACAGATAATTCATTTGAAATGATGGGCACTAAAAATGGAGAAGTGGAACCCAATAGAAAACAAACCCGATACAAATATTCACCCGCACACCAAGATGTAGCAGTGTGTTGTAATCCGAATGCTGGAAGAATTACACCCTATTTTTTAGCAAAAGCCTGGTTAAAAGAAAATGAAAATACATTGGTGAATGCATGGCTCGCGCCAAGTATATTAGCAACTCACATTCAGAACAAACCGATCAGAATTGAAACCATAACGGAATATCCTTTTCAAAATAGCATCACATTTAAGATAAGTAATCCTCATAAAATTAAATTCCAAATCAAGATAAGAAAGCCATCTTGGGCGATTGAAATCAAAACGAAAGAGAAGTATGGTATTGAAAATGATTGGATTGTTTTTGATAGAATTTTTCAGGAAGTAGACAGTATTCAATTTGCATTCGAAACGAATGTGCTAGTGAGAGAAGACCTGAATCAAGAAAAATATTTCAGTTATGGAGCCTTGTTTTATGCCAAGTCGATAGAGGCCATTGAGCAAAAAGGAAAAACTTATGCAAGCGATTTTAATGATTGGATGTACGAACCCAAAGAGCTGATTCGCTATGCATTTATTAAAGACCACCAAGCACAATTTGAGAAAGGAATGGTGAAGATCAAAGCAATGAATAAAAACACAAATCAAACGGAATGGATAGAACTCATTCCCTTTGGCAAAACCATATTGAGGCAAGTCAGTTTTTAAAATTCAATACATGCATAAACATTTCGTATTAGTCCTATTTTTAATTGTCAGCAATTTTATTTGGGCACAAAAAAAGGAAACTCCAAAAAACGAATCTGAAATTATATATCATGTTTGTCAACGTAGTTTTTATGATAGTAATGGAGATTTAAATGGGGATCTAAATGGACTTCGAGAAAAGTTAAATTACCTACAAGAATTAGGAGTGACGTCTATTCTTTTGATGCCTTTGTATGAAGCCGATTGTTACCACAATTACTTCGCCAACGACTTCGAAAAAATTGATCCTGAATTCGGAACCATGAATGAGTATATTGAATTGGTAAAGGACATCCACCAAAGGGGAATGAAGATTTACATCGATATGGAAACTCAGTATGTTACCTCTAAACATGAGTGGTGGACTGATGCAGTAGGAAATTTGAACTCAAAGTATAGTGATTATATTTTGTTTGATGATAAGGAACATACAACACCATCTACCATGATTTTTGATTTGAGAGAATTAAAGAGTTATGATGGTTCGATTATAAAAGTAACAACGGTGAATCTAAAAAGTAAAGCGGTTTTGGATTACAATATTGGTTTGTTCTCTTATTTCATCGACCCCAATAAAGATGGTAATTTTGAAGATGGTGTAGACGGCTTCAGATTGGATCATGCCATGGATCATTTAGATGCAAAACCCACATTAAACAATCTTTTTATTGAATTTTGGAAACCATTAATTACTGAAATCAAAAAAGTAAATCCAGCAATTAAAATCGTAGCAGAGCAAGCAGATTGGAATGATTATGGATTTGAGTACTTCGAAAAAGCTACTGTTGACAGGATGTTTGGCTTTGGATTAAAACAAGCCATCTTATCTTTCAACAAACAAGAATTAAAAAACAAAGCTGATACCATTCTGAATTTAATCCCCAAAGGAAAAGAGAATTTGTTGTTCATAGAAAACCACGACCTTGATCGATTTGCTTCAATAGAAACAAACATCGAAAAGCAAAAAGTAGCAGCAGCTTTGATGTTGTTAATGGGCGGAATTCCTTCGATTTATTACGGGCAAGAAATTGGAATGAAAGGTACCTCCTACTCATTTGGCAATACCGATGGAAATGATATTGGCAGAAGAGAAGCCTTTGAATGGTATCAATCTGGAGAAGGAAAAGGAATGCCGTTTTGGTACAAAAACACTGGTGCCTGGTGGACAAATGCCAATGCAAAACCCAATGATGGCATCTCATTGGAAGAACAATTGAAGGACCCGAATTCACTATTTAACTTTTACAAAAAAATCATTCAACTTAGAAAAACTAATTCAGCCTTAGCAAATGGTTCTTATCAATACTTTGAAAGCAATAACAAAGACGTATTTAGCTTTTATAGAATTGATAAAAAACAAAGGGTATTGGTTACAGTGAATTTATCGAATAAGAAACAAATTGTTAATTACAACAACAATATGAAACCTGTAAAAAACCTGCTTAACAAAAATAAAAAGTTCAAAAAAACGATGGAATTAAATCCATTTGAAATTGGCATTTGGGGGGAGTGAGGAGAAGGGAGTGAGGAGAAGGGAGTGTGGAGAAGGGAGTGAGGAGAATTGAGAGATGAGAATGGAGTGAGGAGAGATAAAAGGAGGATTATTATATAATTTCAGACATTTTAATTTATAATAAATATTCATTGTATTGAATAATAAAATGTTGTTGATTCTTCCATTGCCATGATGCTTACATTGACCTGATGCTTGCGATCAGGGAAAAGATTGATTTATTATTTATAACTCGATGTTTAATGTATTAAAATACACATTATTAAATATGTTCATCATTAAAAGCAATTTTATTGATTAAATACGCATTTAAATACATATTTAGTAAGGAAAAATATATATTTGCATGAAATTTATCCGAAAAAACGCATTAAAATACATGAATAACCAAGAATTAGCTGGGATTATTAAGAAACGACGTGAGGAACTTGGTATTTCTCAAAAGGATTTAGCAGAAATGAGTGAAATACATTTGCGTAGTATAAGCAAATTAGAAAGTGGAGAATCAAATCCAACATTAGAATTACTAAATCAAATTGCAGAAATATTAGGTCTAGAATTGAACATCAAAGTGAAAGAAATAAAGTAGTATGAAACGAATGGCGAAGGTTTATATAAACAAAGAACTTGCAGGTATTTTATCGCATGATACCGAGTATACATTTCGTTACATAGATTCATACTTTAACAATTCAAATAAACCTGCAATAAGTCTAAGTTTACCAAAATCAAATCAGGAGTATACATCAACTTTTCTTTTCCCCTTTTTCTTTAATCTATTATCTGAAGGAGTTAACAGGAAATTACAAAGCAAAAGATTCAAGTTATCTGAAACTGATTATTTTGGATTATTGCTTGCCACTGCACAACATGATACAATTGGTGCTATTACATTAGAGGAGATAAAAGTATGATTCTGGAGGAATTAAACAATTGTCCTGGAACATTAAAAGAAGGTTTTAACTCTTATAGTCCGGCTTGTAGGAGAAAGTTATTCATGGGTCGTTCTGTTAGTCATGTATTACCATTTTTATCCCCAGGTAATGAAGGCGAGGACCAGCTAAAATTTCTTGAAAACCGAAAGCGAATTTCAATTTCGGGTGTACAAGAAAAAATTACCCTATATCTTGAAAAGAATAAATTTCGATTTCCATCTGAAAATGAAAGTGGCCAATATATACTAAAACCTATCCCAAGAGATTTACTGAATGTGAGTCAGGTGCCTGCCAATGAACATTTAACCATGCAAATTGCAGAACAGGTTTTTAAAATAAAAACAGCTCCCAATGCTTTAATTTTTTTCAAGGACAATATTCCAGCCTACATTACCAAACGCTTTGATATCAGAGATGATGGCTCTAGAAATCGAATGGAAGACTTTGCTTCTTTGGCACAAAAAACAGAAGAAAATGAAGGTAAAGATTTCAAATACAATTTTAGTTATTTAGGAATTGCTGAATTGATAAAGAAATACGTCCCTGCCTATATGCCGGAACTAGAACGATTTTATACTTTGGTTTTGTTTAACTATCTTTTTAGTAATGGAGATGCACATTTAAAGAATTTTTCTTTGATTGAAACACAATCTGGAGATTTTTTATTGGCACCTGCATACGATTTGATTTGTACCCGAATTCATGTAGACGATGAAGATATGGGATTAAAAGATGGACTATATGAAAACGATTTTGAACACCCAAGTTATGCTAAATTGGGATTTTATGCCTATGATGATTTGTATGACTTTGGATTAAAAATTGGTCTAATAGAAAATAGAATTCAAAAAATATTATTCTCTTTTTCATTAGAGCAAGAAATTGTAATTTCAATGATAGATCACTCTTTCTTCAATTCAGAATGTAAATTGAAGTACAAAGAACTTTACCTTGATAAACTCAAGCGATTTAAATTATCTAGTTCAGGAAGAATTTAGATAGAATTGAATAGATTTTGTTGTAATAATTAAAGTAAATCCAAACTTTAGAAATCATACTAAATTTAGTCTCCTATTTTACTATCTTCCATTTCAAATCAAACAATGTTCAAATACCTGCTTTCTCTGCTATTTTTTGTAAGTACCATTTGCGTTCTTGGTAATACCATAAATGGCAAACTTATTGATATTGATGATGGCGATACCTTCACCCTTTTAGACCAAAATAAAGTTCAATATAAAATCAGGTTGAATGGAATTGATT
>JBMLPO010000012.1:0-2233 GCA_049242065.1 Bacteroidia bacterium | reverse complement strand
TGGGTTTATTTGGCAATTTTTACCTCATGACAGAACTAGGTGTTTCAAACTGGATGGGCTTTTCAGTTTGGTTGATTTTTGGCCTCATCATTTACATTCTTTACGGAAATAAGCATAGCAAGGCTAGGGTGAAATCGGCGTAAGCTTTGTTGTCTTGACATTTTCCCGTTCATAGCAAGATTTTCCCGTTTCATCAAACTTTTTGTTTGTATTGGACTTTATTAGTTCAAATTCGCAGCAAAATTTAAATTTTCTGTCAAAAGGAGATTTGATTTTCCATCACAATTTTATGAAAAAATTACTCTTACTATCCCTTTCAATCTTGGTATGGCTTGGTGAAACTCATGCACAAGAAAAGAAATTCAGCATCTCTGGAGAGATCAAAGATGCCAAAAATGGCGAAGAGCTCATTGGCGCCTCTATTTCCATTCCATCACTAAAAGTTGGTGTTACCACAAATGCTTATGGTTTTTATTCTATTAGTCTTCCTGCTGGAACCTATGAATTAGAAATTAGTTACTTGGGTTATGTGAGCCAAAAGAAATCAATTGTCCTAGATCAAAACATCAAGCAAAACTTCGAATTAAAAGAAGACAAAAAAGACCTAAAAGAGATTTTGGTAAAAGCCGATAAAGTTGATAAAACCAATGTGGAGTCGAATAAAATGAGTGTAGTTAAACTCGACATCAAACAGGTGAAAAAAATCCCAATTCTTTTAGGTGAGGTTGATATCATTAAAGCCATTCAATTGCTTCCCGGTGTGCAACAAGCTGGCGACGGTAGCACACTATTCTCGGTGCGTGGCGGTAATATCGACCACAACCTGGTTTTATTAGATGAGGCTGTGGTTTACAATCCCTCTCATGTATTGGGTTTCTTTTCGGTTTTTAATGGTGATGCCATCAAAGATTTTGAAATCTACAAAGGCGGAATTCCTTCTCAATATGGAGGTCGATTGGCTTCTGTTTTAGATGTGAGAATGAAGGATGGAAACAGCAAGAACTTTGGGGTTTCGGGCGGAATTGGATTGTTGTCTTCTCGTTTAACTCTTGAAGGGCCATTGGTTAAAGATAAAGGTTCATTTATGGTGTCGGGAAGAAGAAGTTATTTTGATGTGTTTTTCCCATTTACTGAGCAAACCAAAGATGCTACAGCATACTTCGGTGATATAAACATCAAAGCCAATTACCAATTATCTGAAAAGGATAAAATTTTTATTTCTGGCTATGCTGGAAGAGACAAATTAGGCTTTGGTGATTTTTTTGGTTTTGGTTGGGGAAACTATACTGGAACACTTCGTTGGAACCATATCTTCAACAATAAACTTTTTGTAAATACAAGCTTGGTTTACAGTAAGTATGATTATGGTTTCGATTTGAATATTTCAGACAATTTAAACTTTACTCGCTCCAATTATATCAATGATTATAACCTGAAAATTGAGGGTAATTATTTCATTTCACCTAAAAGCAGTTTGAAGTTTGGTACCAAACAAACCTATTATAAATTTGATCCAGGAATCAGAACCAAAATTACGGCCGAATCTATTGTAGATAATGCAGCTTTGCCATCAAAAAGAGCTTTCGAACAAAACTACTTCATTAGCCATAGCTATAAATTCAATTCACGACTAAGTACTGAGTATGGAGCGCGATTGTCTGTTTTCTCTAATATTGGAGAAGGCAGAACTATAAACTATGCAGGAGGAAGCCCTACTATTATTGAAAATGGTTTTGTGAAAGAAGCTGCAAAAGACGCTACAAATCCTTATACCAATTATGCTTCAGGAGAAATCTACAATACCAACTATGGTTTCGAGCCACGTTTGGCTTTAACCTATTTAACTGATGCTAGCAGTTCAATTAAAGCTTCATACAATAGAATGTTTCAGTATATGCATTTGATTCAGAATGTAACCGCGTCAACAGGACAAGAATTCTGGACTCCTACCGATAAATACATCAAACCACAAATGGCTGATCAAATTGCACTCGGCTATTTCAGAAATTTTAGAGAAAATGTAATCGAGGCCAGCGTAGAGGTGTATTACAAATGGATGAGTAATACTGTTGAACTAAGAGATGGAGCAGATATTCAATTTAATGAAGCAATTGAAGCACAAGTGTTGGCAGGAAAAGGTCGCTCTTATGGTGCTGAGTTTTTCTTGAGAAAACAAACTGGTAGAACAACTGGCTGGATTAGTTATGCTCTTTCTAAATCACAGAGACAAAAC
>JBMLPO010000011.1:0-2338 GCA_049242065.1 Bacteroidia bacterium | reverse complement strand
CCATGCATTTTGCAGAAGAATTAACAGGCAAATACCGCAACGACAGACCTGCAATCGGCGCTATTTCTATGAGTGATGTGAGTCACATGGCTTGTGTTGGAAATGATTACGGATACGATTTTGTTTTTAGCAGATACTTGGAAGCGGTGGGTCGTGAAGGCGATGTTTTATTGGGCATCTCCACCAGTGGCAATAGCAAAAACGTGTTGAACGCCATGGAAGTTGCGCGTAAAAAAGGCATTAAAATCATTGGTCTTACAGGCAAAGACGGCGGTAAAATGGCGGGATTATGTGATGTTGAAATCCGCGCCCCACACAGCGGTTACGCCGACAGAGCTCAAGAAATTCATATCAAAGTCATTCACTCTTTGATTGATTTTATTGAGAGGAATATGTTTTAAGGGGGGATTGGGACTCAGGTATTCAATTTGAGTAAAATCAAATTGTGTTTTTAGATTGATTAATTGACATATTTTAGGCTTTGCATCGTTCTAGAATTTTTCAACGACAGCACTGCAAATGTAATTGAGGGTGAAATGGGCGTCAATTAATCTCTCTTGATTGGCTAAAAAATAAGTCCGAGGAATTTGCCAACCATAGTGGGCAATAAATGAGATGAAACTAGTTAAACCATCCCTCATTTAACTTCTTTCTAATCTACTGAGAATTTTGTTAATTGTTCACCAATTGGTTGGTAAACAATTCGTCTTACAGGAAATATTAATAATTCTATACTTCAATTATTTTAGATAAGCTAAAAATATTAATCTAGGGTATTGTTTAAATTTTTTTTAACTCTGTTCTTCATGAAAGACTAATCAATTACCCCTCATTAAATTCATTTACAAACATGAAAACTCGCAAAATTCTATCTCTTCTCCTCCTCCTATTCTTCACCCAATCTGCTTTTGCGCAATCGCGTGAAATTGACAGCCTCATTTGTAAATCATGGAAGTTTGTTGCTCACGAACAAGGTGGGAAAAAAGTCTATCAAGGTAAAGACCAAAAAGACGACAGAATTATTTTCTATGAAAATCGCAATATGGAAATGATCACCGAAGGGGAAAAAGAGTTGTTCACATGGTATTATGATGAAATCAATAAACAGGTTGTTATTACAGATAAAACCACGAAAGCAAGATTAAAGTTCGGTGTTTTGAAGCTCAATGAAAATGAACTCATTTTAGAATCTAAAATAGAAGATTTACATCAAATTATTTATTTGGTTCCTGATAAATAGTCGTTGTTGGTTAAAACATTTGCTGTTGGCATTTGGCCCGCATTGGGTTAAATTAAAACGATTGTTATACTAAGAATTATTGCTTTGTTTATTCAATCCTCCAACCAGAAGCTTTGCCGCAGGAAGCCCCAAAAAATGATTTACTTCATTCAAGATAAATCGTTGTTGAACTATCAATATTTTTTATATTCGATTAATCTCTTTGGTTCAAGAGCTAAGTAGATAGCTGTCCAATCAAAGTGCTTATACAAAAGATTTAAGGGTAGTTTATTTAGATTTACAAAGTTGATAAAATGAAAAAAGTAGTATTAGGTTTTATTCTATTGACAGCAATATCAATACAATTAAAAGCACAAAACGAAAAAGGTTTTATTGGAATTTCTTTGGGTCCAAGCATACCAATGGGTGATTTAGCCAGTAAAAACATAAATAATAATTCAGCGGGATTCGCAAATACTGGAGCCATCTTTGATATATCTTTTGCACACAAACTGGGTGCTGGTAAATTTGGCATTACGGCCATCCTTCGTGGTCAATCAAACCCAACAGATGCGCAGGCAATGGCAGACGAATTAGCTATTCAAAGTCCTGGTGTAAATTTTACAGTTGAAAGTAAAAACTGGGGAATTGGCGGTTTTATGTTTGGAGGTTTTGCCTCGATTCCTGTTTCAAACAAAGCCTCATTTGATACACGTGTCATGATAGGATTCCTAAGTTCAACTTCTCCAGATATAACTATTACAGGTTCTGGGCCAGGTGGTTCTGCCTGGGTTAAACAAGGAAGTACTGGCGCATCAGCATTTGCTTACATGTTTGGTGCAGGTTTTAAATTTGATATTGCACCTAGGTTATACCTTCTTACAAATCTGGATTATTTAGGTTCAAAACCAGAGTTCAGAAATGTTGAAACAACTACAAGTTTAGGAGAAAGACAAAGAAGTACTTGGAGTCAAAACATTGGAACCTTAAACTTAAGCATTGGAGTAGCTTTGAAGATATAATTCTGAAAACACTTTGGCCGTTTGCAATTGGCATTTGGCCCACATTGGGTTAAATTAAAACGATTGTTATCCTAAGAAATATTGCTTTGCTTGTCCA
>JBMLPO010000010.1:0-4506 GCA_049242065.1 Bacteroidia bacterium | reverse complement strand
CATATTCAGTTTTTCCAACTTCTAAACTTGGCATTACACCTAATTCAACCAATTTAGGATCCATTACATAATACAATGCCACTAAATCTGCGCGTGCTTCTTCTAATGTACTTGCATAGTTTTTTAATGTTTGATCAGGATCGCCCACACCTGGATTAATTTTACCCGATGCATGTCCGATTACTTCATGCATATCTGTGTGTAAATCGCTTCCTAATGAACCATATTTTGCATTTCTTTCAATTTCTTCTTGAGTTAATGCAAACTCTTTCATCATTGGACTTTTAGCACCAACAACATTGTAGCTATGTACTATATTTCCTAAAGAAACAGATTTAGAACCATGTTGTTGTCTGATCCAGTTTGCATTAGGAAGGTTGATACCAATAGGAGTAGAAGGAGCAGCATCTCCAGCTTCTTGAATCACTGTAATTACTTTTGCAGTAATACCTTTCACATCTTTCTTTTTATGTGAATCCATGATAGGTGAATGGTCTTCAAACCACTGTGCTTCTTTGGCAATTGCAGCAATACGTTTGGTAGCTTCCATGTCTTTTAAACTAACAACCGATTCAAATGTGGCTCTTTTTCCAATAGCATCGCCATATACTTCAATGAAACCATTTACCACATCTAATCTACTTTCGGTATCATTCACCCAAGCGATATTGTACTCATCCCATTTTTTTAAATCACCTGTTTTGTAGTATTCAACCAATAAAGAAAGTGCTTTCTTTTGTTTGTCGTTTTCTGCAACATTTACTGCTTTTTCTAACCAGTAAATAATTTTATCGATGGCTGCCCCATACATGCCACCTTGTTTCCATACCTTTTCAACTATCACTCCATTTTCTTTAGTCATTTTAGAGTTCAATCCCCAAGAAATAGGTTGTGCATCATTCGGGTCTATTTTTGCAGCGTAATATGCTTCCACTTCTTTTTGTGTTACGCCTTCATAAAAGTTATTGGCGCTTGCTGTTACATTGTCGATACCTGAAGCCAAGTTAACTGTCTTTGCATCTAAATTGGCATCAAAAATAATTGGAGTCATTTCTTTAATAAAGTCTTCGCTAGACTGTCCATTTAATGGCAATGCATTTGCGTCAGAAGCTGTTACCAATTTTGCAAAATATTCAGCATTACAAGCTGGAACAAATTTGATATTGCTATAATGGTGGTGAATTCCATTAGAGAAAAATACACGTTTTGCGTAAATCTCAAAGTTTTTCCAATCTTCAGAATTTTTATCTCCAGAATAAGTACTTAAGATAGCTTCTAAAGTTTTTCTGATTTTTAGATTGTGTTTGTAATGTTGGTCGTAGATAATATCTCTTCCGCAATTGGCTGCTTCATACAGGTAATAAGCCAATTCTTTTTGTTGAGTTGTTAGTGTTTCAAATCCTGGGATTTCGTAACGAAGAACTTGCAAATCTGCAAATTGGTCGCATTCAACTTCAAAGTTTGATGTTGATTCAACAGCACCTGATTTTTTGTTGTCGCTATTGCAAGCCCCAAAAGTTAGGCCTGCACTAACTGCTCCAAGCATCATCATGTTTTTAATTCTCATATGTTTAGGTTTAAGTTCGATTATCAAAAAGAGAACAAATCAAGTTTTTACTTTCAAATTATCAAAATATGATTTGATAAGTGGGAAAGATGCTTTAGTATTGGCAGGCATGAAAAGCGGAGTCAGGCCAGTAAAAGATTTGTTGAATGAGTTATATGAGCGTTATAACCGCAAGGATTTTATCGCACTAGATCCAATTTCAATTCCCCATCAATTCACAAAAAAGCAGGATATTGAAATTGCTGCCTTGTTTGCGGCTGTCTTTGCTTGGGGTCAACGAATTACTATCATCAATAAAACAAATGAATTACTCAAATTGATGGATTTTGCACCTCATGATTTTATCACAACTCATCAAGATGCAGATTTAAAAAGATTTTTGGGCTTTAAGCATCGCACCTTTAATGATACCGATTTATTATACTTTATTAGTTTTCTCAAGTTCTGGTATGCGCAATACGATTCTTTAGAAACAGCATTTGTGAGTTTGAATTTACATCAAGAAACTGATATTGGAAATGGATTGAATCAATTCAAAAAACACTTTTTTTCATTGGATGATTTTCCGCAAAGAACCATGAAGCATATTTCATCTCCTCAACAAGGTTCGTCTTGTAAAAGGTTGAATATGTTTTTACGATGGATGGTTAGGAAAGATAAAAGTGGCGTTGATTTTGGTATTTGGAATCAAATAAAAAGTTCACAATTAATCATTCCATTGGATGTTCATAGTTCAAGAGTTGCCAGAAAATTTGGTTTACTTAAAAGTGAAAAAAACGATTGGAAGGCTGCTGTTGAATTAACAAAGCAATTAAGAAAGTTTGATAAACAAGATCCTGTTAAATATGATTTTGCCTTGTTTGGGGCAGGGGTGGAGCATGTTTATTAATTTGGTTTTACAAGTACTTCCTAATTTCTAAAACTTTGTTAATAATAAAAATGAGTAACAAAGCCGGCCAAACCAAAGCACTTTTACTAGTATAATTAACCAAAATCAAACTGGTGAGAATGCCAATATTGATTCCTGCAACTAGGATAAACCACAATTGAAACTTCAGATTCTGACTTTGAAAAAAAGAAAGTGCAGAAAAAATTAATAAAATTAGCACGGAGCTAATTGTAACTATGTAAGCAATGTCCATATTTGTGTTGCAATATGCGATACAAGCTAATCATTTCAAACCAAGATCCTCATTTTATTAGAATTGAAACTACAGTTCAAACTAGAGGAGAACAAGTATTAAGGCTTCAACTACCTAGTTGGAGGCCCGGTAGGTACGAACTTGCCAATTATGCTAAAAACGTCAGGTCCTTCACTGCACTATGTCCAGATGGAAAGGAACTTGGCTGGAAGAAATTAAGTAAGGATAATTGGGAGATCAACTGTTATCAACTCAGTGAATTCAAAGTTGTATATGAGTATTATGCCAATCAATTTGATGCGGGTGCTTCTTATATTGGTAATGATATTTTATATGTCAATCCAGTCAATTGTTTTATGTATGCAGAGGGACGTTTGCAGGAGTCTTGTGAATTGTATTTAGATATTCCAGATTCTTATCAAATTGCTTGTCAGCTGCCTGCAGAAGGGAAAACACTAAAAGCCAAAAACTTCGATCAGTTTGCAGATAGTCCATTCATGGCCTCTGATAAATTGATACATCATTCTTTTGAAGAGAGTAATTGTAGGATTCATTTTTGGTTTTATGGAATTGAACAATTAAACTTCAGGCAACTGGAAGAGGACACGCGAAAGTATACCCGGTTGCAAGCAGAAATTTTTAGAGAAATTCCGTGTAAGGATTTTCATTTTCTGTACCCCATTCTGCCTTACAAATTTAGGCATGGTGTAGAACATTGCGATTCTACTGTGATAGCCATGGGACCTGCTGAAGATTTTGCGCATCCTGATTTTTATGATGATTTTTTAGCGATAAGCAGTCATGAATTGTTTCATCTTTGGAACGTAAAAAGGATCCGACCGGCCGATATGCTGCCCTATGATTTTACCAGAGAAAATTATAGTGAATTGGGTTATGTGTATGAAGGAATAACTACCTATTATGGTGATATTATTTTGAAAAGAACAGGTGTATGGACATGGGAGCAGTATGCAAAAAGTTTATCGGGCGATTTAAATAAACATTATCAAAACAAAGGACGATTTAATTATTCATTGGCCAATTCAAGTTTTGATACTTGGTTAGATGGTTATGTGCCTGGAGTAAGTGCAAGAAAAGTTTCAATCTATACTGAAGGAATGATCATCGCATTGATAGCAGATATCATGATATTGAAAGCAACGCAATTCAAAAAAAGACTGGATGATGTGATGTTGGCAATGTATGAAAGTACCTATAAATTGGGTAGGGGATATAGGCATAAAGATTATCAGCATTTACTGGAGGAAATTTCAGGTATTTCGTTCAAAGAATATTTTAAGGACCTTGTATTTGGAAAAGGGCAATATGAGAAATATTTATTGGAGGTTTTGGAATTAATTGGTTGTGAACTTTTATTTTCAACTGCTGCTGAAGTAATAATAGGCGTGGAAATAAAAAAATTAGAAGCACAAACTCCTGAACAAGAGCGATTTTTCAAGGAGTGGGCGGGTATGTTATAAAATTTGACAAATGACATAAACATTTTCATTTTAAGTTTGTTTTACCTAATTTTGTCATAATGCAAAAAATCTACTTAGAATGCCAACATTGTGATGCCGGAAGTATTTCTTTCCTTCAATTCTGCACCCCTGAAGAAAAAGAAAAGGTATCAATGTCTAAGACCTGCAGCCACTATAAAAAGGGGCAGGCCATGTTTTATGAAGATAATATTCCATTAGGAATTTATTGTATTAGCAAAGGGTCTGTAAAGCTTACCCGTTCTAATAAAGACGGTAAAGAGCAAATTATCAGATTTGCCAAAGAAGGTGAATTTTT
>JBMLPO010000009.1:0-1022 GCA_049242065.1 Bacteroidia bacterium | reverse complement strand
TACAAATTCATGTTTTTTATCAAACAATACTAATTGTATAAACAAGAATTTGATTTCTTACCCCATTTTGGTTGGCTAAGTTTTACTTTATTTCTTTTTGCGCTTGAATAAATCAATCAACTTTTTTTGTTCAAGGTTAAAATTAATAGGAATAGTAAGTCTCATCCTCACTTTTTTATTGTTCAGGGTTCCGGGTTCCGGGTTCCCATTTGTCCAAAAGGCTTACCACACGCATTGCTTCCTGATCGATGTATTTACTTACTCCTTTTATAACTTTTATATCTCTTATATTTCCGCTTGTATCAACTTCAAATTGAACAATCACTCTTCCTTCAATATTATTTTCTCTTTCAAATCCAGGATATTTAATATTTTCAGCAAGGATTTTTTGGTAATCACCACCCAAGAAAATTGGCTGAGTAGTCTGTGAATCGGAATTAATTTGAAGACTATCATTCCTATTATTACTTGAATTTTGGGCAACCAATATTTGATTGAAAAAGATACAATACAATAAGACCAAGACTAATCTAATGAGTTTCATTTTAGGCTAAGTGATTTTAAGAATGAATTAAACGCTCAATACAATTTTTCCAAACTGTTTGCCTTCATCCATTTTACGCATGGCAGCTTCTGCATTTTCCAATGGAAATACTTCATCAACTACAGGAACAATTTTATGTTTATTTACAAATTCCAGCATGGATTTGAATTCTTCATCATTACCCATGGTTGAACCTAAAATATCTAATTGTTTCCAGAATATTTTTGCTGGGACACCGCTATTAAATGCACCTAAAGTTGCACCATAAAACGCAATTCTTCCTCCAGGTTTAGCCATGTCTGCCAGTTTTGCAAAATTGTCACCACAAGCTGAATCTATTGTAGCATCAAAACCGCCACTTATTTTAACTAATGCTTTGTGCCAGTCATCATTTTTATAATTCACACCACCAATTGCTCCCAATGAAATGGCTTTTTCAATTTTTTCATTTGAGCCTGATGTTACAAAAACTTTGCAA
>JBMLPO010000008.1:0-2710 GCA_049242065.1 Bacteroidia bacterium | reverse complement strand
CCTAAATCGCTGTAAAAAACTTCATTTAATTCATAATCATAATTCTGACCAGTATGAACTGTAATATGTTGAATAGCCGGAGATTCATCAAGTTTTGCCATAACTCTGGCTAATCTGATAATTTCAGGACGGGTACCGACAACTGTAATAACTTTAACTTTTTTCATGAATGCCTAATTAAACTACAACAAAAAATGTATCAGGATCAGCAGGATTATAATGCTCGTTGATCCAAAATATGGTTAATAATTCTTCTTCTCCAATGTTTTCAATATTATGTGTATACCAGATTGGCATATCTACATATGATGGAGATTCACCATCGAGGTAAAAATCGAAAACTTCTGAGGTACCAATTTTTCTTAACTGAATTTTTGCTTTGCCTTTGATTACAGCAAATCTTTCAATTTTTCTGGTATGGAAATGGTTGCCACGAGTAATACCAGGAACGGTGGTTGAATATGATACTTGACCACCAATTCCTAATCTAATTACTTCAACAAATGCACCTCTAGGGTCTATGTTTTTCTTGAAATATTTTGGAAAATAATCTTTATGTGGAAAGTAACACCTGAAGGTATTGAACAAGTTCAATTCGAACTGATTGTTCAATTCAGGGATGATTCCATTTTCGAAATAATTCTCTTTATATGAATGGAGTAATTCAAGTATTTTGGAAACTTTGTTTGTACTTGTATGCGGAATAACAACAGGTTCATCATTTGAAATTTGTTTGTTTTTATTTCTGATTATATCAATGATCCTAGTTACCAATTCTCCTACATAAATTAAGTTTACTTCACTGTCTACTTTAATTTCAGGTTGAGCACCAGTTACAAGCTTGTGACAGAAAGTAGCAATAAAAGAATTGTATTCTGGTTTACAAAATGGACCAAAAACATTTGGTATCAATAAACCAGAGAAAACTGCTCCATTTTTATTGGCCCAAGATGCAAGTATTTCTCTAGCACGTTTTTTTGAATTGCCATATAAATTATCGAGACCTTCTTGAGTAGATGAACTGAATAAAACATGTGGTTTATTTGCGGTAAACTCCAATGCATCAACCAATGATTGAGCCAATCTAACATTGGTATCGTAAATCACTTGTTGACTTTCGTGTCGGTTCATTCCTGCAAGGTGAACGATGACATCACAATTAGAAACAAAATCTCTTAATTTATTTTTATCATCAAAAGCAGACCTATCAAAATCAACAAGACTGAATTCTGTATTTAATAAATGGAGGGTTTGGTATAAATGGTAAGCAACAAAACCATTTTGCCCTGTAATTCCAACTCTAACCATGTTCTAATTAATCAGGATATTGTTCACAATTTTCACCTAAAACCTCTTTGCGGATTAATGGAAGTTTTAATAATAATTGTTTCATACCTTCCACGTCTAATCTTTCCGTATTATGAGAGTGATATTCTTCCAAACTGTTTTCTAGTGAAATACCTTCTGAGAAATAAGCATTGTAATTCAAATCTCTGTTATCAGCAGGAATGCGGTAATATCCGCCTAAATCTAATGACTTAGCCATGTCTTCCTTATTCACCAATGTTTCATATAATTTTTCTCCATGACGTTGACCAATAACTCTGATTTCGTTTTTGGCACCATAAAGTTCCAATAAAGCTTTAGCTAAAACTTCGATAGTTGCAGCAGGAGCTTTTTGAACAAATAAATCACCCTGTTTTGCATGATCAAAAGCAAATAAAACCAAATCAACTGCCTCTTCAAGAGTCATCATGAATCTAGTCATATTAGGGTCTGTAAGGGTTAATGGTTGGCCATCCTTAATCTGTTGAATAAATAAAGGAATAACCGAACCTCTTGAAGCCATTACATTACCATATCTAGTAGCACAGAAAATAGATTTATTGTCATCAAGATTTCTAGATCTAGCAACAGTTACTTTTTCCATTAGAGCTTTACTCATACCCATTGCATTAATAGGGTATGCAGCTTTATCAGTACTTAGTACAACTACTTTTTGAACCTCATATTTTTCAGCACATGCTAAAACATTATCAGTACCAAGAATATTGGTTTTTACAGCTTCAATTGGAAAAAACTCACAAGAAGGAACTTGTTTTAAAGCTGCAGCATGAAAAATATAATCAACACCCTTAACTGCTGAATCAACACTATTTATATCTCTAACATCACCAATATAAAACTTCACTTTAGAGCTACCTAAACGTTTACGTAAATCATCTTGCTTTTTTTCATCGCGACTAAAAATCCTTATTTCACTGAATCCTTCATTTAAGAATCTTCTCAGAACAGCATTTCCGAATGAACCAGTTCCCCCGGTAATTAATAATTTTTTATTTGTGATATTCATTTGTGATTGATTTATTATTTTATCTAAATTGGGTATTATTTTAATGATGAAAAGAAGTTTATCAACTCTTTTGAATACAATCTGAAATCGAAATTTTCAGTGGCTGTTTTTCTTCCCATGTTACCTAATTCAACCGCGGCAGTTGGGTTATCTAAAATCTCACTAATTCTTTCCACCAAAGCATCTACATCGGTTGAATTGACAACATGTGCATTTTTTCTATCTTCAAAATATTTGGCAGCTTCACCTACTGGTGTGCTGATAATTGGAATTCCATAACTCATGTACTCACCCAATTTGGTTGCAAAATTGTATGAATTACGCTTGTTATCTGGTTTGTTGATGATTACTAAAGTG
>JBMLPO010000007.1:8248-14475 GCA_049242065.1 Bacteroidia bacterium | reverse complement strand
TTAACTCCTTCTGGTGTTAGATTTCACGTGAAATCTAATTTTGTAAGAAAGGAGAACTAACATTGATCGATTATTCAAAATTTGTGATGAACAATGGCTTAACTGTCATACATCACCAAGATGAGCATACACAATTATGCGTTTTAAACCTACTTTATAAGGTGGGTTCAAAAGACGAAAACCCTAATAAAACTGGCTTTGCACACTTGTTTGAACACCTCATGTTTGGGGGCTCAATCAACATTCCAGAATTTGACACACCACTCCAATTTGCGGGTGGAGAAAACAATGCGTTTACCTCTAACGATATTACGAATTATTACCTTACTCTTCCGTCTTCAAATATAGAAACGGGATTTTGGTTAGAGAGTGATCGCATGCTGAGCCTCGACTTCAACCAAAAATCTCTTGACGTTCAAAAAGGCGTGGTGATTGAGGAGTTTAAAGAGCGCTATTTGAATCAACCCTATGGCGACTTATGGCTACATATTTTACCACTAGCTTACCAAAAACACCCTTATAATTGGCCAACAATTGGAAAAGAAATTTCACATATTGAAAATGCCAACTTAGAGGATGTGAAGGATTTCTTCAAGAACTTTTATGCGCCTAATAATGGAATTTTAGTAGTTGCCGGAAACATCAGCTTAGAAAAAACTAAAGAATTGTGTGAAAAATGGTTTGGTGATATTCCTGCTCAAAATATACAGAAATCAAGCTATGAGCAAGAGCCTAAGCAGACGGAAGCACGAAGGAAAACAATCGTTTCAGATGTACCAGCAAACCTAATTTTAAAGGCCTATCACATGGGTGGCCGACTGGACAAAAATTACTATGCCATGGATCTTTTATCAGACATTATAGGTAGTGGAAAGGCATCCACATTATATGATGTTTTGGTAAAGGAAAAAGCGCTGTTCTCAGAAATAGATGCTTATATCAGCGGTGATGCAGAACCTGGATTATTTATGATTGAAGGTAAATTACTTCCAGGCGTTTCAATTGAGCAAGCAGAAAAAGGAATAATTGATGTTTTAGAGGAATTGAAATCAAATGGTATCAGTGAAACTGAACTTAAAAAAGTACAGAATAAAACCGAAACCAATATCCGTTTTGGAGATGTAAATATTCTCAATAGAGCAATGAAATTAGCCTATGCAGAATACTTGGGTGATATAGATTTGGTAAACAAAGAGATTGATATGTATCTAGACATCGACACAAAATTTATGCTTTCTCAAATCAAAGAAACCCTACAAGAATCGAATTGCTCAACCATTATTTACCAAAGCAGCAGCCATGACAATCAATAGAAAAGAAACTCCTCAGACAGAGAAGATAAAGAGTCTACATTTTCAGCAATTTCAATCGGTTGATACAGCCGGGGCTGGTAAAATCTATTATCAATCGGGGGGAACAGAGCCGGTAATCAAATTAGATTTGGTATTCAATGCTGGACTTCTTCAACAAGAAAAGGTTTCCATATCAAGCTTTGCGGCAAGCATGTTGAGCGAAGGAACCAAAAATAAAACGGGTAAGGAGCTACTAAATGCTTTAGATTTTTTTGGATCTTATTTTCAAGTTAAAAGCAATGAAGATGATACCGTTGCTACCTTGTATTGTTTAGAAAAACACCTTGAGAACTGCTTGCCATTATTCATAGAAGCGATAGAGCAATCCATTTTTCCAGATAAAGCATTAGAAACATTAAAAAGAAATGCTGTCCAAAAACTGAAGGTTAACGAAAAGAAAAATTCCTTTGTATGTAGAAGAGCTTTTGCCAAACATATATATGGCGAAAATCATCCATATGGCAAGAGCAACTCGATTGAGAATATCCAAAGTATACAAAGGGAAGAGTTGGTATCATTTCACCAAAAATACATCTTATCTGGATTCAAATATGGAATTGTTAGTGGAAAGTTTTCACATGAAACACTATCCAAAATTGCAGAATCAATTTACTTCCAACCTTCAATCATTACTGAATCTGAAACACGTGAAACGAGTCCAATCATAAAACCCGGAAAATACTTTATTGAGAAAAACGACTCAGTTCAAGCGGCATTAAGAATTGGAAAACATGGTTTAAGCAGAACCAATCCAGATTTCGCATCATTTCAATTACTCAATTTGATTTTTGGCGGATACTTTGGTTCAAGAATTATGAAGAATATTCGTGAAGAAAAGGGTCTAACCTACGGCATTTATTCAAGTCATGAAATCAATCAACATGCATCATGTTGGTATATTGAAACTGAAATGAATTCCAAGTCTAAGAATATGGGTCTGGAGGAGATATATAAAGAAATGAAAATCCTGCGTGAAAATAAAATTAGTGCAGAAGAAATAGACATTGCAAGGAATTATCTGTTAGGGTCAATATTAAAAAGTTTAGACAACACTTTATCCTTATCTAATAGAATGAAACTGAACCTAGATTTTCATTTAAAACAAAATTACCTCAGCGACTTTATAGACCAAGTAAATAAAGAAAATGCAGATTCACTAATAGAGACAGCTCAAAAATACTTTACAGAAGAGGGTCTCGTTGAAATGGTAGTTGGAAAAAATTGAAAAAATTCACACTATATATCATCTTAATTTTCTTAAGCTCGTTGATTCGCGCACAGAGTATTCACCCTAGAAAAGCCTGCCGCAGTGTTAACGACAATACAATTTTGTGGTCGCGTGTACCAAATGCATGCACAATTATTGGAAATTTAGTTCTTTACGGAAGAGAAAGTATTGCCTCACCATATGTGGAATTATCTAACACCGTAAACCCAAACAATTTCCAATTTACTCATTTAGGGGCAAATCTTCCCAATAACAAAGATTGGGAATACTATTTTACATACCAGGTTGACTGTGGGATGGGTGTTATTACAGAATATTCTGATACAATCAGTATTGATATTACACAACCAGAACAGTCATTTATAGATTCTGTTTCTGTTGAACCAGGAACAAACAAAGTAATAATTGGATGGAAATCGAATAAAAGTCCAGATTTTGGATCATATAGCTTGTATAATTATAACCGCTCAGATCCGCGTGTAGTTGAGAACTACAGAGACACCTTTTACTCAGATGGCTCATCAGGCAATCCAAGTACAACAAAATTGAGGTATGAAATCACCAGTTTAGATAGTTGTGGAAACAGAAATCCATTAAATGGAAACATTCACCAAACCATCCTATTAAATTCAACAACTGATACCTGTCAAAAAACCTGTACCCTAAATTGGAGTCATTATGAAGGATGGTCCGAAATAGATAAATACTATATTATTCGCTACAATGCACCAGATCAAATTTTGCTTGACTCCGTAAATGGTAATACCAATACTTACACCATAACATCACTAAGTAGAGTTATACCATATTCGTTTTTTGTAAGAGCAAAAAAGAAAGACTCAGAATATATTACTTCAAGCAGCAATGTGATTAAAGCAATTCCCTTTTTTAGAATTGAGCCAAGTGGACAATATATTTCCAATGTTTCACGTGAAAACAATTCTATTGAAATCACAATTGAACAAGATCCAACTAAAAATAAACTCACAACAAAATTATTCAGAAACTCCGGATCAGGATTCGTGGAGTTAGCCGACATACCCAATTCTCAAAAAACATATATAGATTTACAAATAAATTCTGGTATTAAGTATAAATATAAGGCCGTAGCAATTGGATTGTGCAATAATGTTTTTGATACAAGTAACACATCTGGAAATATTGTATTGAACTTAACAGAAAATGATCCAAGCCTATCACTAAATTGGAATGCGTATTCCACGTGGAACAACGGCGTAAAAGAATATGTAATTCTCAGAGCATCAGGTCCTAACGAAGAGAATGTGTCAAACTTTGTGGCATGGGACAATACCAACGATACCTTTAGTACTGATCAAATAGATAGAAACCTAGCCGTATGTTATTATATTGAAGCAAGCGAAAATACTACTCTCACCAAATCAAAATCAAACATAGAATGCCTCAGCTTTTCAGGAAATATTTTCTGGCCTAATGCGATTAGTCCGAATGGAACAAATAAAAACTTTCAGTTCTACGGCACAGGAATCAATCCTTCAAAAACAAGTATTAGCATATATAATAGGTGGGGTGTACTTGTTTATCAGAGTAACTCAATGCAACAAGCATGGGATGGAAGCGACCAAAACGGAACATCACTGCCTACCGATACTTATTATTTCATAGCACAAGTTTCACAAAATGAAAAAATCTCAGAACAAAAAGGAACAATCACAATCCTTAGATAATATCGAGTTCAACCATAAAAATACTAGAACAAATTTCAATAAGGCGAAATATATTGTCTGGCTTAATCAAGTTGCAAAGCACTATAAGAAAAAAATAAATCTAATTTCATATTGCTTCATGAATGATGAAGATTTACTAAAGATCAATATTGAGCATCTCCAGCATGATTATTATACAGATATCATAACATTTCAACTTAACAATAAAAATGAAGACTTAGAGGCTGACATATACATTAGCTTAGATCGTATAAGAGATAATTCGAAACATCTCAAAATTCTTTATTCCGAAGAAATGCGAAGAGTAATAGCACACGGATTACTTCATCTCATAGGATTCAAAGACAAAACAAAAAATGACCAGATTAAAATGAGAGAAGCAGAGAATCATGCTTTATCTTTGTACCAATAAAATTACCAAGTTTCACGTGAAAACAAATACTTTATATTCATCTTATGATGTTATTGTTGTAGGAGCCGGACATGCGGGTTGTGAGGCGGCAAATGCTGCAGCTAAACTAGGCTCTAAAGTCCTACTCATTACAATGGATATGAATAAAATAGCCCAAATGAGTTGTAATCCAGCTATGGGCGGCATTGCAAAAGGCCAAATAATCAGAGAGATAGACGCAATTGGAGGAGGATCTGGAATCATTTCAGATAAATCAACCATTCAATTCAGAATGCTCAACAGATCCAAGGGACCAGCAATGTGGAGTCCAAGGTCACAAAATGATAGAATGGTATTTTCCGCTGAATGGCGACAGTTGTTAGAAGAAAACTTAAATGTCGATTTTTGGCAAGATATGGTGCGTGAATTAATCATAGAAGACAATAGGGTAGTAGGAGTAAAAGTGGGAATGGGAATTAGTTTCATGGCCAAAGCTGTAGTACTAACCAATGGAACGTTTTTAAATGGTATCATTCATATTGGACAAAAACAATTTGGTGGGGGACGAATAGGCGAAAAATCAGCCTCTGGATTAACCGAACAATTAATAGAATTAGGCTTTGAGTCCGGAAGAATGAAAACTGGTACACCGCCAAGAATAGATGGCAGGAGTTTGAACTACGAAGCAATGGAGGCCCAAGAAGGTGATGAAAACCCAAGTAAATTTTCTTATTCAAAATCCACTAAATCAGTAAGCAATCAAAGGTGTTGTTGGATAACTTATACAAACGAAAAAGTACATGAAATTTTAAGAACTGGTTTCGACGATTCACCCATGTATGCGGGAAGAATTAAAGGATTAGGTCCAAGATACTGCCCATCAATTGAGGACAAAATCAACAGGTTTGCAGAAAGAGATAGACATCAAATCTTTGTTGAACCAGAAGGATGGAGTACAGTAGAAATATACGTGAATGGTTTCAGTACCTCCTTACCTGACGAAGTGCAACTAAAAGCTCTTCGATTCATTCCGGGCTTTGAACAAGCTAAGATGTTTAGACCTGGCTATGCAATCGAGTACGATTATTTCCCACCAACACAACTGAAATTAAACCTAGAAACACATCTCATAAAGAACTTATTCTTCGCAGGACAAATAAATGGAACAACTGGTTATGAAGAAGCAGCATGCCAAGGCTTAATTGCAGGAATTAATGCTCACCAAAATATCACAGAAAAAGATCCATTTATATTAAGCAGAGCAGACGCATATATTGGTGTATTGATTGATGATTTAATCAACAAAGGAACTGATGAACCTTATAGAATGTTTACCTCTAGAGCCGAATACAGAATACTACTTCGCCAAGATAATGCAGATATCAGATTGACAAAAAGAGCACATGAACTTGGATTGGCTTCAGATGAAGCATTAGAACAAGTAAAAAGGAAAGAAGCTGAAACAAACCAACTCATTAAAGACTTTAAGAAAACTTCAATTACACCTAATGAAATTAATCCACTATTGACTGAATTAGGCACGGCAGAAA
>JBMLPO010000007.1:0-8238 GCA_049242065.1 Bacteroidia bacterium | reverse complement strand
ATTCCACAGAACTATAAATTGGATCAAATTTTAGCTAGACCTCAAGTCTCAATGAGTAATTTACTGAAATTAGAAACAGTTCAAAAATTAACGAAAGAATTAGAGGAAGAAGTTATTCTTCAAGCAGAAATTCTATTGAAGTATGAAGGATACTTAGAGAAAGAACAACTGCTAGCAGAAAAAATGAATAGGCTTGAGGATATAAAAATCTGGGAACAGTTTGATTATGAAAGCCTCAAATCACTTTCAATTGAAGCTAGAGAAAAACTAAAAAAACACCAACCAAAAACTTTAGGTCAAGCATCAAGAATTAGTGGAATATCTCCATCAGATGTTTCTATTCTTATGGTGCATTTAGGTAGATAATTTCTTTATTTTGCGGGGTGGAAAAATTAACTCAATGCCCAATATGTAAAGAATCAAACTTTACAGAACTATTTACTTGCAAAGATTACGTTGCAACTGGTGAAACTTTCAACATTGTAAAATGCCAAAAATGTAGCCACGAATTTACCAATGCAAGGCCAACAGAAATTGAATGCGGAAAGTATTACCAATCAAATAACTATATCTCACATAGTGGAACTGATAAATCAAAATTAGGATTTACATACAAACTGTACGATATAGTAAGAAATTACTCCATTGGCTTAAAACTAAATATCATCAAGAAATACCAAAAATCAGGGGAGCTATTAGACCTGGGTTGTGGATTAGGATACTTTTTAAACGGAGCCAAACAAGAAGGTACATTTCATTGCCAAGGTGCAGATATATCTGAAGATGCAATAAAATATGTAAAAGAAAACTTCAATATAGAAGTCAAAAAAGATTCCGATTTAAAAAGCTTTAAAGAAGGTCAATTTAAAGTGATTACACAGTGGCATGTACTTGAACATGTTTATAGACTAGAAGATCGCTTAAAAGAGCTAAAATACCTTTTAGCTAAAAATGGAACTATGTTTATAGCAGTTCCAAATTCTGATTCATGGGATGCTAAAAACTACAAAGCACATTGGGACGGCTACGATGTGCCAAGACATATTCATCACTTCAATAAGAAAAGTATCAAAAAACTATTTGAAGAAAATGGCTTCAAAATAATTAAAATGCAAGGTATGTGGTTCGATGCACCTTATATTTCAATGAGAAGTGAATACCACAAAGGGAATACTAAACTTGGCTTCATTTTTGGAGCGATAAAAGGAATCTATTCCAATTTCTTAGCCCTGTTCACAGGAAATCAATCCAGCATTCTTTTAATCATTCAACATCAATGATTTCAAAAAAATACCTAGCATATGTCTTCCTATTCAGTTCATGCGCACAAATAGTGTCGCCTGGAGGTGGACCCAAAGATGAACTAGCACCTATTGTAAAGAATACGTATCCTACCAATAAAAATACTGAATTTAATAAGACAAAAATTGAAATTCAGTTTGATGAATATGTAGAAATTAAAGAACCTGAACAAATCGTTATATCCCCTGTAATCAAAGAAAAACCTAGTATAGAAAGTAATGGTAAAAGCATCATTATAGACTTAAAAAAATCAATACTAGAAAAAGACAAAACTTACACAATTAACTTCGGTAACTCAATAACAGATATTCACGAAGGGAAACATTTAGATAATTACTCTTATTGTTTTTCAACCGGTACCTATATCGATTCATTAAGAGTAGAGGGAACCATTCAGAATGCATTTAACCTTAAACCAGAGAAAGGACTAACAGTAGGCCTATATCCAATCCAAAACTTTGAAGATAGCACACCCATAAAAAACTACCCTGAGTATATCAGTCAGACTAATGAGGATGGTAAATTTGCTATAGAAAACCTCCCAAAAAATAGCTACTTTTTATTTGCATTTAAGGATGAAAACAAAAATCTAAAATATGAAAAAATAGAAAGTGTCGCATTCTTAGAAAAACCTGTTGAAACCAATAATGGTTCGATTAAACACAAGCTATTTTTATCCGAACCTTACTTACATACTACTAATAAAATACTAGATACAATTCAAAGGGAGCCTGGAGTTTATGCTTTTGCTATATACAATCCTAAATCAATTGTATTAAAAGAGCCCTACTATAATTGGCAAAACAATGATAATCAATTAGATACATTATTAATCTACCGTAAAGAAAGAATAGATAGTAATTTCACCTTATTTAATTTACAAATTGAAGATAAACCTATACAAATAGAGGTAAAGAATCGTAAGAGATTGAAAAACAAAAACATAGAATTCAAGTTAAACCGCGACATCTCTATATTAGACACAATAAAACTTCAATCGAATTATCCAATAGTAGGATTAAAAGCTGAAAACATCAAAATCAAAAAAGATTCAACACTATTGCCTTTAGTATTAGAAGAGCTTAATCCATTCAATTGGAAAATCAACTTTAAAAAGGAAGAAGGAAAAACATATGAAATAAGTATAAAAGATAGTACTGCTTATGATATATGGAATAGACCAAACAAAGAATTCAAAACTATCTTACAAGTAAAAACGAGCAAAGAAACGGGTAATTTAATCCTACATATCGACAATAAAAATAAAGAGAATTACCTCATTCAGGTTGTTTCAATTGATGAAAAAGAAACAGTCATAAAGGAATTCATTAATACAAAGACAGAAGATGTGCAATTGCTCTATTTGAATCCAGCTGAAATAAAATTAAAGGTTATTCAAGACATCAACAAAAATGGAAAATGGGATAGAGCAAACTGGATAGAGAAGAGCCAAGCAGAGCCAATCGCTTACCTCAATCAGAAAATAAGCATCAGAGCCTTTTGGGATGTGGAACAAAGTATAGATTTATCTAAATTATTCGATAAATAGAAACTGCTCAATCACTTATACTTAAATGCGACAATGTCGCAATTATGTGAATATCTACGTTAACAAGTGCGACATATCATGTAGGTAAATAAAAAAGTAACTAAGCTTGTGGATTGCTGTTTGTAAGTGTCGCACTTAGACCAAGTCTATACACAAAATTTTAAAGCGAAACTTATGCCCAAAACACTGGTATAACTAAATAGGCAAATGTTCAATACAAAAACAAAACTCAGACTTACAGAGAATTAAGATGTAGAGAACATGTAGAAAAACTAAGAATAAAATAAAGGCAAGTAGTTTAAAAACAAGTAATCCACCATATTCACAAGACATATTAAACAATATATTTATATAAATTAAACTTTAATGTAATATACCATTGTGTACAGAGCAATGGAAGGCTCAAAAAAACTTAGTACCTTTGGAAAGGATTAGAAGTGAATGTCGCAATTCAATTTCTAAAGCCAAATTGAAAATCAGATAAAAAGCAAAATTCATGAAAGAAAGGATTCATCAGTTACTTCAACAAATTGAAGAGATAAAACTAAAGACAGAACAAGAAACTGAAGAGTTTAGATTGAAATTTTTATCAAAAAAGGGTGAAATCAACGATTTAGTTGAAGGTTTCAGACAAGTTTCAGCTGATCAGAAACGTGAAACCGGTCAGATTTTAAATCAACTGAAACAAAAAGCGCAAGAAAAATGGAATGACGCCAATGCGCTTTTTCAAAGCGGCTCAAAAAATAAATTTTCCCAACGTCTCGACAGAAGTTTGCCTTCTGAATTGGAATTTTCAGGAGCGCGACACCCGCTGGCAATTGTTGAAAATGAAGTAATTCAAATTCTAAATAAATTGGGATTTGTATATGCAGAAGGTCCAGAAATAGAAGACGATTGGCATAATTTCTCAGCACTGAATTTCCCAGCAAATCACCCTGCTAGAGATATGCAGGATACATTTTTTATTGCTGATGAAATTGCACTGAGGACACATACATCTTCTGTGCAAGTTAGATTAATGGAAAAACAGAAGCCACCCATTCGAGCAATTATGCCAGGAAGGGTTTATAGAAATGAAGCCATTTCTGCAAGGGCCAACTGTTTCTTTCATCAAATTGAAGGAATTTATATCGATAAAAACGTAAGCTTTACCGATTTGAAGCAAACACTATTTTATTTCGTGCAGCAATTGTTCGGAGAAGATGTGAAAGTTAGATTCAGGCCTAGTTATTTTCCATTTACCGAACCAAGTGCCGAAATGGATATCAGTTGTTTATTGTGCAAGGGTGAAGGTTGTAATGTATGCAAACAAACGGGCTGGTTAGAAATTCTTGGCTGTGGAATGATTGACCCAAATGTTTTGAAAGCCTCTGGAATAGATCCAGAAGAATATTCTGGTTTTGCTTTTGGAATGGGAATTGAAAGAATTGCCATGCTTAAATTTGACGTTAAAGACTTGAGAACGTATTTTACTAACGATATTCGCTTTTTATCACAGTTTAAAAATTATTAGAGAAACATATGAATAAAGGACCTGTCTCAAATTTTATTGAGCATCACTACAAACATTTCAACGCCGCTGCATTAATGGATGCTGCAAAAGGTTATGAAGCACACTTAACAGAGGGTGGTAAAATGATGGTTACTTTAGCTGGAGCCATGAGTACCGCTGAATTAGGAAAATCATTTGCAGAAATGATTCGTCAGGGAAAAGTAGATATCATTAGTTGCACTGGTGCCAACTTAGAGGAGGATATCATGAACTTGGTGGCACATAGTCACTACAAAAGAGTTCCTAATTACAGAGATTTAAGTCCGCAGGAAGAGTGGGATTTATTGGAAAACCACTATAACCGTGTAACAGATACTTGTATTCCAGAGGAAGAAGCTTTCAGAAGATTACAAAAACATATTTATAAAGTTTGGAGTGAAGCAGACCAAGCGGGTGAGAGATACTTTCCGCATGAGTACATGTATAAAATGTTACTATCTGGAGATTTGGAGCAATATTATGAAATCGATCCAAAAGATAGCTGGATGCTTGCTGCAGCGCAGAAGAATATTCCAATTGTGGTTCCTGGTTGGGAAGACAGTACAATGGGGAATATCTTTGCCTCGTATGTGATTAAAAACGAACTGAAGGCCTCAACCATGAAAAGTGGTATTGAGTACATGGTTTGGTTAGCGGATTGGTACAGAGGAAATTCATCAGGAAAAGGTGTAGGATTCTTCCAGATTGGTGGAGGTATTGCTGGAGATTTCCCTATTTGCGTGGTTCCAATGATGTATCAAGACCTAGAGTGGCACGATGTTCCATTCTGGGGATATTTCTGTCAGATAAGCGATTCTACCACCTCTTATGGCTCTTATAGTGGTGCTGTGCCAAATGAAAAGATTACCTGGGGTAAATTAGATATTCATACACCAAAATTCATTGTAGAAAGCGATGCTACAATTGTAGCTCCATTAATTTTCGCATGGATTTTAGGTTGGTAAGCCAATAGAAATATTGGTTTTTTGAAAAAAATTTTTCGGCCGGCTTCGCCGGCTTTTTTTATGCCCTTTTCGCAAGAATTGTTTCCATTTCTTGCTGAATTTTCCGCGCTTCTGCTGCCGATTTTATTGCAAAATCTTCCCCTTTGCTAGCATAAATAATACTCCTAGATGCATTGATTAATAAACCAACTTCATTTGTTAATCCATTCTCACAAACTTCTGCTAAACTTCCGCCTTGGGCGCCCACTCCAGGAACCAGTAAAAAATGTTCCGCTGCTTGCTTGCGAATTTCACGGAATTCATGTGGTTTAGTGGCACCTACAACATACATCAAATTTTCGGCACTTCCGATTTTATTCATTTCAGCAATAACTCGCTGGTAGAGGAATTCACCACTTCCTAGCTTTTGCTGCTCAAAATCTGCAGAACCGGGGTTGGACGTTAATGCTAGAATAATTCCCCACTTTCCCGAATACTTAAAAAAAGTTTCCAAAGAGTCTTTGCCCATATAAGGAGCAAGGGTTACACAATCTGCACCCAAAGCTTCGAAAAATGCACGAGCATATTGGTTGCTGGTATTGCCAATATCTCCGCGTTTGGCATCTGCAATTTTTAGTATATTATCTGGGATATAGGCAAATGTACGTTCCATTATTTCCCAACCCTTTGAACCCATCGCTTCGAAAAAGGCGGTATTGATTTTATAAGCAACACAGAATTCTTTTGTAGCATCAATAATGGCTTTATTGAACTCAAAAACACCATCAGGATGATTTTTCAAATGTTCTGGCAAAAGATGAGGATCGGTATCTAAACCAACACAAAGGAAACTTTTTTTGGTTCTGATTTCTTGGATGAGTGCTGCTCTGTTCAAAATTTAAAAGATTATATTGAATTCAAGCGCAAAGTTATGGATGCTTCCTTTATTATTTTCCGGTTTTCCATTATTTGGCCAAGCTTCTCCCTGGTTAATATTACTAAGTCCGTATTTAGCAGCACTTTGTAAAATAAAAAATGGAAAACGATGCTGATAAGCAATTACAGGTAGTACATCCCATTTATAAAATGAAGGAGTTCTTCCCCCAGGAATAGAAATACCGTTGAAATACATATTACCACTAATGAGATTGGAAGCCTGAACACCTAATCCAATGCTATGATTTCGGTCTTTCCCAAACTCATAAAATAACAAAACAGGTAGGTCTGCATAAAGCAGTTTGATGGTTGAATATTCACCACTGCTGCCATGGTTGAATGCACTTCCTCTAAATGATATCTGCACTTCTGATTGTAAACAAAATCGTTTGTTGAGGTGATAACGACCGTATAAGCCACCTAAAATTCCAAACATGGCTTTTTGGTTTTTCATTTCCGAACCCAAAAGCGTACTAGTTTGAAAACCCATTTTAACACCAAATCTAGACTTACCCTCGGGGCCCGGTTTAAATAGGGTGAAGGTATCATCAAATTCGTCATTGTCGGTGGAATCTATTTGGGCCGAAACCAGCAAACAGTTCAAACTAAATAGCAGTAAAAAAAAATATCGGAAGCTCATATGCATACAAATCTAAACGACTTTAACGCAAATAAACTTCCGATAATCTAAACAAATAGTTAAAAACCTATTTTACTGTGTAGTCGAAACGCTTGTAATCGTAAGTAGCGAAATAACCCAGCGCCCCACCTTTGATGTTTGTTGGCAGATTGGCTGGTGGTACCTGAAAGGGTCCTGGTGCTCCCGAATTTTGGTTATTGTATTCGCTTAATAAATCAAACATGGCTTTATCGCATGACCTAAAAATGCAATAGAACTGGTCGCCTTTATTAAAGCGAGTAAAAGGAAGTTCAAAATTATAGGATTTACCAATTGGGGTTACAGAATTATCAAACAAAATCAATCCGTTAATTAAAGAATCCCCAAATGTGGTTTTGCTTATAATGCCACTTTGGAAGTATGTATATTTGATGGGTTCACGGGCATCGAAACCACTGTAACTAATGCTATATCCTTCGGGTAAAAAACCATCTCTGGGCTTAAAGGTTTGAAATAAAGAATCAACCCTAAACATGGGCTCTAATTTAGAACTTGCAGTATATGTTTTACCATTGTATTTCACCACTAAATTATAGGTTGTATCTGGGTATCCTTTGTATCCAGAAGGAGCCAAAAACAAACCATCATCAGCCTTAATAAAAGCAATACCATTGATGCTCACTTCAGCCTCTTTTACTTGTGGATATTCAGCTGGACCAAAATAATTAGAAGATAAGCTCAATTTTACATAAGAACCAATGTTCTCATCGCTATTTACTTCTGCTTCAATAACCAATTTTGGTTCTCCGCCCGGCACATCAATGTCTATTTTCTCCTGACAAGCACTTAAGCTAAAAATTAGGGCTAAACCAAAAACTATCCTATTAAAAAACTTTTTCATGATGGCTTAGAATTTAAAATTGTAGGTAATAGAAGGAACAAAGGTGAAGAGGTACCATTTTTGAACGATTGGATTGCCATTGTTATCGTTGTCGTAGCTTAATGTATAGGCATTTTTTCTGCCATAAACATTGTAAACAGAAGCTACCCAATTCGATTCGTTTTTATAAACTTTACCAGGAATTTTCTTTCTTCCCCAAGTAATTGAAATATCTGCACGATGGTAAGCTGGCATTCTTGCTGCATTTCTGTTGCTATAGAAGATGGTGGCATCTTGAGAATTGAATAGTCGGTAGCGTTGACTTGCAATGGTAAACGCTTCACCAGTAGCGTAAATAAAGTTTCCGCTAATAGAAAGCCTATCAGAGATATCGTGGCTTAATACAATGGTTAAATAGTGTCTTCTATCGAAACGAAAATCGTACCACTCTCCACCATTGATAAAATCGTTTTGTCT
>JBMLPO010000006.1:0-2929 GCA_049242065.1 Bacteroidia bacterium | reverse complement strand
CGATATGATGGAAGCACGTGATGTTTCCATTGATATAATACAAAATCCTCTTCTATATTTCTTTCTGCTACATCCCTTACCAAACGGCGTTTTAAAGCAATCTCTTCATCAGCATTGATGAATATCTTCAAATGAAACTGATCAAAAATTTCAGGCTCATAGAATATAAAAAGTCCCTCACAAATAATAATAGGTGCTGGATTAAACTCCAGCATTTTGCCCTTCTTATCGTAATGCTGAAATAAATATTCTTCCCGCTCCACTTTTTCTCCTTTGCCTAATTTCGCAATATCCAATGCAAATTGATGCAAATCCACACATTCAGGCAGGTCGAAATTAATATGACCATTCTCGTCGCGTTGATGGTCGTATGCCTTTTTGTAATAATTATCTTGTGAAATAATACAAACCTCTTGTTCTGTAAATAAAGACCTTAAGGAATTTAAAAAGTGTGTTTTACCACTGGCACTTCCACCAGTAATTCCAATTAAATAAGGTCTTCTGCTTAAACTCATTGATTTGAATTCTTTTCTGCAAAAGAAACAAAAAACCTTCAAATTCCTTCGATGTGTAAAACAATTCAAAGCACCAGAATCCAAATCCTTCAAATTCATTTTCTACCATTCAAATAAAAACAGGATTTGACGAAAAAATTAAACCACTAGAAATCAAACAATTAGAAAACTTTGGAAACTTTAATAACATTTAAAGTTTCCATTGTTTCAAAAGTTTTATCTTTGTGGCGCAATGACAAACGTAGACGAAAATAAGAATAAGGTTTTATTAGGTGCGAGTAACTTATTCCTCAAATTTGGCTTCAAGAGCATTACAATGGATGATATTGCCAGAGAATTGGGAATATCTAAGAAAACACTTTATCAGCACTTTAGCGATAAAAACGAATTGGTAGAACAAGCAATTGATGCCCATTTAAACGAAGAAAAAGTAGCCTGCACATCCTTATACAAGGAACAAGAAAATCCAATTGATTTCATGTTAAACATTTCTGAAACCCTTAGTGACAGAAAAAAACAAATCAATCCAAGCATCATTTTCGACCTAAAAAAATACTTCAAGCCCTGTTGGGATAAGTTGAATCGATTCAGAGTAGAATTCATCTACAACGAAATCCTTAAAAATATCAAAAGTGGCAAGGCAAGCGGCTGGTATCGCGAGGATGTTAATGAAGAACTCATCGCCAAATTCTATATCCACTTGGTTGATTTGTTAATCAATCCGGATAATAATCTAGACCAAAACTATAATTTAAAGGAACTCCAATTCGAAATGATGAAATACCATTTGAGAGGCATTTGTACAGATAAAGGTCTCAAATATTTTAATGAACAAATCAATAAATCAGAAAAATAACCCCATATGAAAATAAAAATCTCAATCATTTTGTTTGCTCTAGCATTTGGATTCATCGCCAATGCGCAGGAATCAAACATTAAAAAGATGAACCTAAATGAGGCCTTGGAATTTGCCAAACTCAACAACAAAAACCTCCAAAACTCAAAATTGGATGAATTACTTGCCAAAAAAAGGGTGAAAGAAATTGTAGCTGCAGGTTTGCCTCAAGTAAATGCAAAAGCAGAATTCATGCATTACTTCACCATTCCTACAACTGCCCTACCCGATTTTATTAGTCCGGTAGTTTATGGCAATTTAGTTGGTTATGGTGTAATTCCTGCCACCTCTCCTGCACCTCCCGCTGGTATTGTTCCAGCGCAATTTGGTGTAAAAAACAACTTAACTGTAAGTGCCAGTGCTTCACAATTACTTTTTGATGGTTCTTATTTAATGGGATTAAAAGCATCGAACCAATATGTAAACCTAGCTAAACTCAGCACTCATCAATCTGAAGTTGAATTGGAAATGAATGTAAAAAAGGCATACTACCAAGTATTATTGATAGATGTGACTATGGATATTCTGAACAGCAATATCAAGTACTTAGAGAAAACAACTTTCGATCTCACTGAAACAGCTAAGGCTGGTTTAATGGAAAAGATGGATGCCGATAGAGTAAGACTTCAGTTATCAAATTTAAACCTACAAAGAGATCGTTTAATTGATGGGAAAATTATTGCTTACACAGCTTTAAAACTTTATTTGGGCGCTTCAGTACAAGATAGTATTGTATTAACTGATAAAATAAATACAATTAAGCAAGTTACTGAAGTATCTACAATGGACTTGGCTTCTGGTGATTATTCAAAAAGAATTGATGCACAAATCTTAGAGCAACAAAGAAAACTCAACAACATCGACAAACAAAGATGGCAGTATGCTTATCTTCCATCTATAGCTGCATTTGCACAAGTACAAAGAAATACTTTTGCCTCAGAAGTGGGAGATGTTGGTAAGACTTGGTACAATGGAGCATTAGCTGGATTAACCGTTCAAATGCCCGTGTTTGATGGTTTGATGAAACAAGCTAAAATTCAACAAACGAAAATCAATGATAAGAAAATAGAAAATGGAAAAAGCTTGATGAACCAAGCAATTGAAATTGAAAGATTGAATGCAAAAGCTAAATATGTAAGAGCACTTCAACAATTAAAAATACAGGAACAAAATGTTGCACTGGCAAAAGACATTCTTGAAAAATCGAATCTGAAATTAAAAGAAGGTGTAGGTTCAAGTCTAGAATTAACAAGCGCTCAGAACGATTACCTAAGTGCCGAATCAAATTACCTTTCGACGCTTTACGACATTTTAGTTGCAGAAGCTGGCGGATTGGCGGTTGGTGTCGAGCTCAATATCAACCATCTTAAAAGCAAAAGACATGGTGTCGTGACAGGAAAAGCTAAAATCCTGCACGCGGGTAAATCTACTCATGTGTGGAATATTGAAATCGTGGATGAAGAAAATGTGCTTCTCGCTGTTAGTAGATTAACAGTTATGGTAAAACAGAAGTAAACTA
>JBMLPO010000005.1:0-3114 GCA_049242065.1 Bacteroidia bacterium | reverse complement strand
AGTCGATATTTAATCCTACTGCCAAGGGAATCAGGCCTAACATGGTAGCAGAAGCAGTTAAAATAACAGGAGTCATCCTTGTTTTTCCTGCTTCAATAATGGCCTCTTTATACTCCATTCCATGGCTATGTAAGATTTCTGTAAATTCAACTAACAAGATACCATTTCTTACTACGATACCCGCCAAAGCAACAATTCCAACACCAGTCATGATAACTGAAATATCCATACCAGTAAATGAGAATCCTAACAATACACCAATGATACTAAAGATAATTTCAGATAAGATAATGATAGGTTTAGATATTGAATTAAACTGAGTCACCAAGATTAAGAAAATCAATCCCAATGAAATCAATAATGCTCTTCCAAGGAATGCGCCTGTTTCTGCTTGTTCCTCTTGTTCACCTGTCATGTCTACTTTAACACTTGCAGGTAACTTGAATCTTTCAACAGCCTTTGTAACATTTGCTACTACCTCGTTCGGCGTAAATCCTGAAAGTACGTTTGAAGAAATTGTCACTACTCTTTTTTGATTCTTTCTTTTGATTCCACCATAGTTGTTTACATACTTAATTGATGCAACAGAAGAGAGTGGTATAGATCTCATCATTCCACCCATATTCATATCTCTGAAAGCAATTTTTAAATTCATGATTTCATTGATATTGTTTCTTTGGTCGAATGAATACCTCAAGTTAATTGGATACTCATCGTTGGCATCTTTGAATTTTGAAATTTCTTTTCCAAAGATGGCGGTTCTTAATTCCATACCAATTTGTCCAGTTGAAATTCCTTCTCTATTTGCTCTTTCCCTATCAATCACCACTTCAATTTCTGGTTTGTTAGATTGCAAATCAGATTTCAACTCTTCAACACCTGGAATTGATAAGGAGTCGAGGTATCTCTTCATGTTTCTAGAAACTATAGATAATTCATGGAAATCATCACCGCTGATTTCGATGTTTACAGGTTTACCAGTTGGAGGTCCACCTTGTTCTTGGTTTACAGAAACTTCAGCACCTGGAATTCCTTTTACAGCTTCTCTTATTTTATCCAAATATTCAACAGTTGATTTGCCGTTTCTTTTTGAGAATTCAACAAAGGCAACCGATACTTTTCCTAAATGAGGTTGAGCAGAGAATGAGGCTTCAAAATTGCCTTCATCACCCGCACCAACTGAAACATTTGAAATTACTGATTCTACTATTTCGTTTGAATCACCAATAACTTTATACACTCTGTCTTCAATAATTTTTGTAATTGAATCTGTATAGGTTTGGTCAGTACCGATAGGAAGTTTTATATAAGTGTAAATAAAGTTAGGATCACTTTTAGGGAAGAATACCACACCAGGTTTAGCAATTCCTGTTATTACAATAGATGCGAAGAATAATACTACGATTCCTATCATCGTCCAAACTGGTCTACTTCCTTCCAAAAACCAAGTAATTCTTCTTTTATAAGCTTCCTGAAATCTAGGCCAGATATTGTTTTGCCAGTTTTCAATCCATTTGTATAAAACAAATCTATTTAATGAGTACAAACCAAATAATAGTAAGATGAAATTACCCATTCCCATATTTCCTGAAACATAAAATAGGAAAGCCAATGCACCGAAAATTACGGCTGTAATTTTATATCCTTTTTTGTTTTCTCTTGATGCTTTTTCTTCTTCATGAGTTTTCATAAAGTCAACAGCAAAAACAGGATTGATGATATAAGCTACCACCAAAGATGCACTGAGTGTTACAATTAAAGTGATTGGTAAAAAGAACATGAATTTACCAATTACACCTTGCCAAAATGCCAAAGGAATAAAAGGTGCAAGTGTGGTTAATGTGCCTGAGAATACAGGAAGGAAAACCTCTCCAGCTGCTAATTTAGCTGCTTTTTTAATAGGTACTTTTCCGTTTTCAAAAATCCTATGTGTATTCTCAATTACTACAATGGCGTCATCTACTACAATACCCAAGGCAAGTAAGAAAGAGAACAATACAATCATGTTTAATGTAAAGCCAAATGTTGGCATGATTATGAATGCTACTGCCATAGATAATGGAACTGATAATCCAACGAAAATGGCATTGGTAGTACCCATAAAGAACATCAAAATAACAGTTACTAAAATAAAACCAATGATGATGGTATTGATTAAATCGTGCAGGGTAACACGCGTGTTTGATGATTGATCACCAGTAATGGTCACAGTTAAATTTTCAGGCAATGAAGTTTCCTTCATTTCTTTTGTGATCTCTTTGATTTTGTCACTTGCATCAATTAAATTCTCACCACTTCTTTTGATTACATTTAAAGTGATTACATTTTTATGGTCTAAACGTGCAAAACTTTCTTGTTCTTTAAAACCATCTTCAATGTTGGCGATGTCTTTTAAATAAACAGTAGATCCAGAACCAGCTCTTACTACAATGTCTCCAATTTTGTTGGGATCAATAAATTGACCAACAACATTGATGGATCTTTTTACACCTTCCATTCTCATTTGACCGCCAGAGATGGTTAAGTTCTCATAAGCCACAGCTGATTCAATATCTCTGAAACTAACACCTGCAGATTGCATTTTATACATATCTACATCAATCTTAATTTCTCTATCTAGTGCACCAACAATATCAACACGTGTTATTTCTTTTAATCCTTCAATTCTGTCTTGTAAATCTTCGGCATACTTCTTTAACTTATCAAGACTATAATCACCTGATAAATGCACATTCATAATAGGTAACTGCGATACATCAATATCAATTACCTGTGGGTCATCTGGTAAATCGTTTGGTAAATCATTTTTTGCTTTGTCTACAGCATCTTTTACTTTTTGTTTGGCAACAGGTACATCAACATCGGTATTGAACTCTACATTAACCATAGAGAAATCTTGTAATGATGAGCTGGTTACCTTTTTAACACCAGAGATTGATTTTACTTGTTTTTCAATGTTCTTAGAAACCAAGTTTTCCATATCTGCAGGAGAGGTTCCTGGGTAGATGGTAGTAACTAAGATTTGCGGAAATACTACCTCAGGAAACTGTTCCTTAGGCAATGAATTATAGCTAAACAAACCTGCCAGCGTAATAATGATGGTCATGATATAGA
>JBMLPO010000004.1:0-1366 GCA_049242065.1 Bacteroidia bacterium | reverse complement strand
GTTAGGTATTTTTGTCTGGTTTTTGGTGGGCGCAAAAGTAGGTTTTATTTTTAATATTGAATATACCTATACGAAATTTGGAATTTCAAACTCACAAATTGCGTAATCAAACAGTATTAAATTCATAATTTTCAATCAATTAGGACAAAAAATCCTCATTTTATAGTCATGATGATTTTTATCAAAATTTGAATACTTAGTAAAATTCAAAAGATTTATCAAAGAATCAAATGGGTATAGTTAATTTGCGCCTTTTCTAATAAATTGAAATCACTAAGAAAACTCAACAAATACTTCATTAAATACAAATGGCACTTAATTGGCGGTGTTATATTTGTTACATTTTCGAACCTCTTCGCAGTTTTTCCGGCACAATCGGTGAGAATTGCCATTGATTTGGTTATAGAAAACTTGAACCTCAATCAGCAATTTAGTGGGAGCAAATTAAGTTCTGCAATAGAAGATAAAACAGGTTGGATTTTATTATTTTTTGGAATATTGGTGATTGTACTTGCCCTATTCAAAGGCTTATTTATGTACTTAATGAGACAAACCATCATTGTAATGAGTAGGCATATTGAATACGACATGAAGAATGAAATCTATGCACATTATCAAGTTTTACATCAGGGCTTTTACCGTAAAAATAGCACAGGCGATTTGATGGCTCGAATTAGTGAAGATGTGAGCAGAGTTAGAATGTATGTGGGTCCGGCTATTATGTATGCTATCAATTTATTTGTGACGATAGTTTTGGTTTTATGGGCGATGTTCAGTGTAAATGCTCAATTAACTTGGCTTGTTATCATTCCACTTCCCCTGCTCTCCTACTCTATTTTTTATGTGAATAATATCATTAACAGAAAGAGTGATGCCATTCAATCAAAGTTATCAGATTTAACATCTTTTGTCCAAGAGGCATTTTCTGGAATACGCGTCATCAAAGCATTTGGGGCAGAAAATGATTCTGAAGAAGCGTTTGAAAAAATGGGAAATGAATACAGAGAAAAACAATTAGATCTAGCTAAAACAGATGCAGTTTTCTTCCCTTTGATGTTTTTCCTTACAGGAATGAGCACCTTGATAACAATCGTTGCTGGAGGATTCGAAGTAATTCATGGTAGAGCCAGTTTAGGGAATATCGCTGAATTTGTAATTTATGTAAACATGTTGACTTGGCCTGTAACCAGTTTGGGTTGGACCAGTAGTTTGGTGCAGAGAGCGGCTGCATCTCAAACAAGAATAAATGAGTTTTTAGATACTGTATCAGAAATCCAATCTGAACCAGGCTCAACTTATGAATTTAAGCATAGTATTCGTTTCGAAAATGTTGATTTAATCTATCCTGACAAATCAGATAAAGCGT
>JBMLPO010000003.1:8389-11236 GCA_049242065.1 Bacteroidia bacterium | reverse complement strand
TGTCTTTTTTAGGTTTTAAATTTTCTTTACTCATGGTTGCAATATCTGTTAAACATGGAATTAATACAAATCTTCTATTTTGGTATTGAGGTATCTCTTGGTACTGAACCAACTGCTAAACATACTCATACCGATTCCCAATACCAATAAAAATAAGAACAATAATAAAAACATACCTGTATCATACAATTGTTCTACTGATGGAATCCACAAGGGAAGGGCATTCAGTATACTCATTAATATAGCCAATGAAATAAACCAGCCAAAAAATCCGTTTTTTACAGCTCTCCATACAAACGGTTTAATGATAAACCAATGTGTGGCCCCAACCAATTGCATACTTTTAATGGCAAATCTTTGGGCATATAAGTTCAGTCTTACCGTATTATTGATAAGAATGGAAGAAATAAATGCAAACAACAAAGACAAACCTATTAAAACCATACCTATCGACTGAATATTGGCAGATGCTTGCTCAAATACTGTTCTTTGGTAACTTACATCTGCTGCCATTGGGATTTGCTTTAATACACCTTCAATTCTATTAAGTTCATCTGAATTGGTGAATTCTTCTTTTAACTTAATTTGAAAGGATGGCATCAGCGGATTAAATCCTAAAAAACTAATAAAATCCTGACCGATTTCTCTACTAAATTCTGCAGCGGCCTGGTCTTTACTAATGAATTTGATCTCTTTTGCGAAATTTTCTTTCTCTAATGACAGCTTAATCTGATTTATTTGCTCCTGATTGATATTTTCATTCAAAAACAATTGAACCACCATGTTTTCTTTGATATAGGTGCCAAGTTTTGAAGATTGAATCAGGAGAACTCCCAATAAACCAAGCATTAACAAGACCATTGATATACTGATGATGGCTGAGAAATAACTAACTCTTCTTCTTGGTTTCATTTGATGACCGCTGTTTTAGATAACAAAAATAAGTCGCTAAGGCCCCAAAATAAAAATCCAAATTGGAAAAGCCTCAACATGCGTCTATTTTTGCAGACTTTAAAAATTAGATTCAGACAAATGAGCAAAGAATACAAGCATTCGGAAATTGAAAGTAAATGGCAGCAATATTGGAATGAAAACCAAACCTATAAAGTAACTGAGGATGCTAGCAAACCAAAGTTCTATGTGCTCGATATGTTTCCCTATCCTAGCGGAGCTGGTTTACATGTAGGTCACCCGCTTGGTTATATTGCGTCTGATATCTATAGCAGATATAAAAAACTAAAGGGTTTTAATGTGCTTCACCCTATGGGTTATGATGCATTTGGATTGCCTGCAGAACAATATGCTATTCAAACTGGCCAACATCCTGCCATTACAACCAAAGAGAATATTGCTCGTTACCGCGAACAATTAGATAAAATTGGATTCTGCTACGATTGGTCTCGTCAGGTTAAAACTTCAGACCCTGAATATTACAAATGGACACAATGGATATTCCTGAAATTATTTCATAGCTGGTATAATCCAACAACCAACCGCGCGGAGTCAATCGATTTACTTGTGAAACGCTTTGAGGAAGAAGGTTGCAAAGGAAGCCAAGATCAAACTTTAACGGGTGGTATTGAAACTGAAATTCCTGCTTTTACAGCCAATGATTGGAAAGCTTTTAATGAAAAACAAAAAGCCGACATCCTCATGAATTTTCGCTTGGCTTATTTGGCTGAAAGTTATGTAAACTGGTGTCCTGCTTTAGGAACTGTTCTTGCAAACGATGAGGTGAAAGAAGGAGTGAGTGAAAGAGGTGGTTATCCGGTTGAAAGAAAGTTAATGATGCAATGGAGTTTGCGCATTACAGCCTACTCCGATAGGTTATTGCAAGGTTTAGATGATTTAGATTGGACAGAATCTTTAAAAGAAGCTCAAAGAAATTGGATTGGAAAAAGTACAGGTGCTTCTGTTTTCTTTCCCGTAAAAAATTCGGATAAGAAAATTGAAGTATTCACCACTCGTCCTGATACTTTATTTGGTGTAAGTTATGTAACTCTGGCTCCTGAACACGAATGGGTTTCAGAACTGACTACAAACGAAAACAAAAGTGCAGTTGAAGAGTATGTGAGCTATGCCAAAAACCGCAGTGAACGCGAGCGAATGGCTGATGTGAAAAAGGTAAGTGGTCAGTTTACTGGCTCCTATGCTATTCATCCTTTTACTGGCCAGGAAGTTCCTATTTGGATTGGTGATTATGTTCTTGCAGGTTATGGTACTGGAGCGGTTATGGCTGTTCCAGCTCACGATAGCAGAGATTTTGCTTTTGCTAAACATTTTAATTTGCCAATTATCCAAGTAATTGAAACGCCAGCAAATTTCGATTTAAATGAAGCTTCATGGGATGAGAAATCAGGAAAACTAATACATTCAGAATTCTTAAATGGCTTAGAGGTAAAAGCGGCGATTCAAGCTTGTATTAAACACCTTGAAGAAATAGGAGCAGGTAAAGGAAAAACCAATTTCAGATTGAGAGATGCCATTTTTGGCAGACAAAGGTATTGGGGTGAGCCGATTCCTATTTATTATAAAGATGGAATTGCACACCCTTTAAGCGAAGATGAATTGCCATTGTTATTACCTGAAGTTGATAAATACCTTCCAACCGAAACTGGCGAACCTCCTTTGGGAAGAGCTAAAAATTGGAAATACAAAGGTGAATATGATTATGAATTAAGTACCATGCCTGGTTGGGCAGGAAGTTCATGGTATTTCTTACGTTATATGGACCCAAATAATCAAACTCAATTCGCAGCAGAAAGTAGTTTGAATTATTGGCAACAAGTTGATTTATATTTGGGTGGAAGCGAACATGCAACAGGCCATTTATTGTATGTGCGCTTC
>JBMLPO010000003.1:0-8379 GCA_049242065.1 Bacteroidia bacterium | reverse complement strand
GGTTTGATTCCAGCTGATGAGCCTGCAAAAAAACTCATCAATCAAGGAATGATTCAGGGTACATCAGAAAAACTCAGGAAAATAGAACCGAGTAGATCAAGGTTATATAATGTTGTAACTATCAATAACGATAAAGGAGAAGCTGTTGATTCTTTCTATGAATTAATTATTCAAGGAAAACAATATAAATTCTCATCAAGACCTTCAGATCTATTCATCAGTGAAAATGCATTGAAATATTTTGAATCTGAGAATCCCAATTTCTCTTCCTCAAATATTGATGTCAATTATGTAGAGAAAAATGCTGTAAAGTACCATGAGTTCATCAAAGCTCATCATTATGAAAATGCCATTTTCTTAACTGCTGGAGGATACTATCATAAAGGTGAATTTACCAGCTTTAACAACAATGAATCCGATCAAATTATCTGCTTTCAAGAGGTAGAAAAAATGTCGAAATCAAAATACAATGTTGTTACTCCTGATACCATTGTTGAGCATTTTGGTGCAGATACTTTAAGGATGTATGAAATGTTTTTAGGTCCTTTAGAACAAAGTAAACCTTGGAGTACTCAAGGAATTGAAGGTGTTTCGAGATTCCTTAAAAAACTATGGCGTTTGTTTTTTAATGCTGAAGGTGAATTAAATATCAGCTATGAGCCTGCACCAAAACCAGCTTTAAAGAGTCTACATAAAACCATCAAAAAGGTAGCTGAAGATATTGAGAACTTTTCATTCAATACCTCAGTAAGTACCTTTATGATTTGTGTGAATGAATTAACCGATTTGAAGTCGAATCATTATGAAGTATTAAGAGATTTGATCATCATCATGAATCCTTATGCTCCTCATATAACAGAAGAACTTTGGTTTAAATTAGGTAATAAAGAAAGTATCAGCAAGGCTAGTTTCCCTGCATTTAATCCAGATTACTTGGTAGAAGACTCTTTCTCTTATCCAATTTCAATTAATGGTAAACATAGAACCAATATAGAATTCAGCCTACAAGCTGATGCCAAAGAAATTGAAACTGCAGTTTTAGCAGATGAGACCATCCAAAACTGGCTAAAAGGCGAATCACCAAAGAAGGTTATTTTCGTAAAAGGAAAGATTGTTAATATTGTTATTTAACAAATAACTTATCATTAAAAAAGCCCGTAAACATTGCGATTACGGGCTTTTTTCATTCTTAAAATTGAAACTTAAATGGCTTCAATCAAATCTTGGCGTGTAATTATATGAACATCGCCCATTAAATCTTTTACCAATACTGCTGCATTTTCTTTTGTAATCAATCGGCTTACTTCTTCCATAGATGCATCCGGACTCACAAAAGGAAAACTAGCAGACATCAAAGAGGCAACTGTATTGGATTTGATATCATGACCTTCTAAAAGACTATTGAATAAACGAGTATCATTTAATGAACCAGTAAATTCTCCTGATTCATTTATAACAGGAACCTGAGAGATGGAGAACTTACGCATAACACGTGTTGCAGCATCAATGGTATCTGTTTCTTTAACCGTAATTAATTTTTGGTGCTTGTGACTTTCTATTAAATGTAGGGCTTTTGTTTGTTCATTCGATAAGAATCCGCGGTCGCGCATCCAATCATCATTAAACATTTTTCCTAGGTACCTAGTGCCATGGTCATGGAAAATAACAACCACCACATCATCCTTTTTGAACAGGTGTCGCATTTGGAGAAGACCTGCCATAGCAGAGCCTGCAGAGTTACCTGCAAAGATTCCTTCTTCACGAGGTATTCTTCTTGTCATAACTGCTGCATCCTTATCAGTTACTTTCTCAAAATGGTCAATTATATTGAAGTCGACATTCTGCGGTAAGAAATCTTCTCCAATACCTTCAGTGATATAAGGATAAATTTCATCCTTATCAAAAATGCCGGTCTCTTTGTATTTCTTAAACACAGAACCATAAGTATCAATCCCTAAAATTTTTATATTAGGATTCTTCTCTTTTAAATATTTACCTGTTCCGCAAATTGTTCCGCCGGTTCCTACACCTACTACCAAATGAGTAATCTTACCTTCAGTTTGTTCCCAAATTTCAGGACCAGTACTTTCATAATGAGCCGCAGAGTTCGATAAGTTATCATACTGGTTTGGCTTCCATGAATTAGGAATATCTCTAACCAATCTGCTAGAAACCGAATAATAAGAACGAGGGTCTTCTGGTTCAACATCTGTAGGACAAACAATCACTTCTGCACCAAACGCTTTGAGTGCATCAACCTTTTCCTTACTTTGTTTATCAGTGGTGGTAAAAATACAACGGTATCCTTTTATAACAGCTGCAATTGCTAAGCCCATTCCAGTGTTTCCACTTGTACCTTCAATGATGGTATACCCTGGTTTTAAACGACCATCCTTTTCTGCATCTTCAATCATCTTAAGCGCCATGCGGTCTTTGATTGAATTGCCCGGATTAAATGTTTCTACCTTAGCTAAAACGGTGCAAGGCAAATCTTTGGTGATTTTATTGATTTGAACCAAGGGTGTATTCCCAATGGTTTCAAGGATATTTTTACTCCACATACCCTGCGAAGGTAAAGTTTTCGGCGAATTTAAAAAGAAGCTAATTCAGGTAAATTGATATTCATACTAAGAATATATGCTGCAATAGTAATGGCAGAATAAAGTAGCAATTCTCCAATGGGTGTATATTTTCGTACATCAACACCTTGTGTTTTACAATAAATAACCAACATTATCTTTTCTATGATATAAGAAATCACAGTGGCATAGGCAATGCCCTTCAATCCCAATCCAAGTTGCACAAACCAAAATGATAGAATTAAATTGATGATCAGATAGTTTGTTGATATCAAATAAAACACCCTATTTTTCATCAAGCCCATGATAACCGTTTGAGGAAAAATCATTCTACTAATAATCAATAAAAGATAAATATTAAATACTTGATAACCCTCTACTAAGTCTTTATTGTAGGCCAATTGAAACAAATACTTACTCGAAAATATCAACAATATAGTACCAGGAAAAAGCCAACGCATCAACCTCCTACTCGATTGTTTCAAGCGCTTCAATCCTTCTTCTAATTGACCTTCTTTATTTAAATTAGCTATTTCACCACTGTATATATTACTCAGTGAATTTGCCAATATCAAAAAAATGGGAAGCTCTTTGGAAGCATACCTAAAAATGGCAAAATCTACTTTACTAAAATAATAACTAACAATATACGAGTTGATATAATCCATACTTCCAGCCAATAATATGCTGAACATAAATGGAGTCACTTTCTTCATGAAGTCTATAATCAATCGTGTATGAACCGTGATGGTTGAATACTTCATCAATAAGATGATGGTATAATTGAACTTCACCAACGACAATATCAACCATAAATTAATAGCAAGATTTAAAGTTTGCCTATTAAAGATGGGCCAACATAATAATAGAATCTGTGCCAAAAATGTGAGTGAACCCCAGATGATTAAAGAACGATACTTTTCCTTTAGATAAAATATATAATCAGCCAAATAACTGGGTGTATTCAAAAATATCACGATGGCAAACATCTGATACAGGTCTTTGTCTTCTGGATTAAAATTTCCTGTTATAAATGCAGCAATACCTGCTAATAAGGAGAAAAAAGTAAGTAAAACAAAAGCATTAAATAGAATCCGTTTTTGCCTTTCTTCAGAACTTGCATTGTAATAAGGAATCAAAGTATTACAAATACTAGATACCCAAAACCAAGTTAAACTCCCACTTAACAACAACAACATTTCATACCTACTAATAATCAATGTACCATATCCACCAGAATATTGGTAGTAAGTGATTTTTGCAAGTAAAATGGATATAAGAAAAAAGGCTCCAAATCTCAGGAACTGAAAAATCTGAAGGCTATTGTATTTGTTTAATGTAAATGACTTAATCAATCCTGCGGGGGCTCTTAATCCTCAAATATAAAAAAAGATAGCTTTTATGAAAGCATCATTCTACTTAGATACTTGAATTCTCTTCCAGTTTAATGCCAATGAATTCCCAATTACAATTACATCACTAAATGCCATAGATAGCGCGCCTAACATAGGATGCATGAATCCGGCTGCTGCCAAAGGAATGCACAAAGCATTATAAAAAAAGGCCCAAAATAAATTCTGTTTGATGGTTTTATAAGTCAATAAACTCAATTGATGTGCCTCCATAAAGGTTTTCATATCACCCTTCATCAATACAACCTGTGCTGCTTGTCGCGCTATATCATTGGCTTTACTAAACGAAACGGATACATTGGCTGCTGTCATGGCAGGTGCATCATTAATTCCATCACCTACCATACAGATATAACCCTGTTGTTTATATTGTTCCAATTTATCTAGCTTCTCATGAGGCATCAAATCACCAATGGCCTCTCCTTTCCACGCTATCGCCTTTCCAGTTGCATCTACTTTTTTCTGCTGATCTCCACTTAAAATTACAGAAGAAATTCTTTCACGTTCAAAATAAGAAGCTAATAAATGTGCATCCGGTTTTATCTCATCTAACAAACTCAAAGTGGCTAGAACCAATCCATTACTTCTCAATTCAAGGTCAGCACTTGAGCCTGATTTTCCAAAAAAATACTTCAGACCATCTAATTCCCATTCCATTCCTTTGCCTTTTATCTCTATAATATTTTCAAAATTCAATGCTTGCTTCATCCATGATGAATTCGCTGTTACTAAAGATTTGGCAATAGGATGAGAAGAATGCGACTCAATTTGAAAAATCATGTTTTGATAAAAACTCAAGTTCGATTCATCTTGTACTTTTAATTCTGAAAACTGAAATTGCCCACTGGTCAATGTACCTGTCTTATCAAATACCATGGTTTTAGTTCTAGCTAAAATTTCAATGGTATCTCCTCCTTTTATAAGTATGCCTCTTTTAGCAGCTCTTCCAATTCCAACCATCACAGCTGTTGGAGTGGCAAGTCCCATGGCACATGGACAAGATATCACCAAAACTGCAACAGCACGCAACATACTTTGTGCTGAACCTAAATCAAGTATAAAATAGGAAACTAAAAATGTAAGTAAAGAAATTCCTATTACAACAGGAACAAATATTGCAGAAACCCGATCTCCTAATTGTTGTATAGCAGGCTTATTAGTTTGAGCCCTTTTTACCATTTCAATGATTTCGGCAAGTATGGTCTTTTTATGTGTGCTAGTTACTTTAACTTTCAATAAACCTTCTGTTAAAATAGTCCCTCCAATACAGGTACTTCCTAAGGTTTTATGTTGCGGAATACTTTCACCACTAATCATACTTTCATCAACATATCCCTCTCCTTCTACCAATTCACCATCAATCGGAATCTGGTCGCCTGCATTTACCTTTATCATATCACCTGGTCTCAAATCCTCCACCAAGACTTCTGATGCTATTTTTCCAATTAACAATTTGGCTTTTTGGGGTTGCAGTTGTGTCAACGATTCCAGTGCTTGTGTTGTTTTCTTCACCGATCTCTTTTCCAAGAAATTTCCAAATAATACAAAGCAAATAATGCTGGCACCTGTTTCGTAAAACATATAGCCATGCATATCATGAGATCCCCAATAATAGAAAGTTCCAAATACACTGTAAAACAAGGAGGATGCGGCACCTGTGAATATCAAAACATCCATATTGGGCACGCCACTTTTTAAACTATAAAAAGCACTCTTTCCAAAATAATACAAACCCAAACTATAAACAGGAATAGATAAAAACAATTGAAACAAAACATCATGAAACAACCAATAATCACTGAGCATATGAAGCATCAACGGAATGGTAAAAATGGCAGAGAAAAGTAACTTGAACTCTAGGCTTGAAAAAAAAGATTCTTTCTTCAAACCATCTTCACCTTCTCTAATTACCTTAAAACCCAAATCCTCAATTCCATTTATAATAAGTTCTGTTTCGATATTATTTACATTTTCAAACCGTACCTCTCCACTTGCAAAATTTACATCAACCTGCTGCATACCTTGTTTTTCAAGGCTCTTTCTAACACTCATTGCACAGTTTGTGCAAGTCATGCCATCAACTTTTAATTCACTTAGTTCTGCATTCATCTTACGAATTTAATAAGAAATTACCTATGCTTTGAAAATGATTTATCACAGCAATTAATATCTTAAATAGAACAGAAAAGCTGAATAACAAAAACATATTTTTGGGGCGTTACCCCACTTGTGGCGGGGTCAGGCTATCCGTTCCAATCTTTTTGCTCGTGCCTCACAAAAAGGATTTCCACTGCTATCCTTAACGCAGCTAACGTTGTTGTACAAATTCATCGGCTATCATCAGCATTATTTTGTAATTTTAGTTTAAACAAAACCTCTTCTACTAAATCATCTAATCGTGAAAAAGCAAACCATTTTTTCCCTAAATCTTTTAATGAGGCTCCAAAATGATACAATTCTCTACCATCAATAATCATAAATCTATCATGTGATTTAGTTAATTTATTCAATTGAGTTTTGGGATTTTGTGCTTCAAACTTTTTGAATGCCAGCAGAAATTCTTTACTGATGTTGGAGGTAAACAACTCAACCCTTACAGCTTTATTCTTATTGTTCAACATGGTCAAGACTGTTTCATCCATATAATTATCAATCAAAATGATTGATGATTGGGCTGACTGAATTATTTTAGTAAGTAAAACATAAGCATCAAATATTTGTCCTTCGAAAAACAATCCTTTTAAAGGAATTTGATTCTTATCTTCCAAAGCTTTGAATATTTTTTCGAACTTACTATCAGCTTCAATTTGTTTAGATTCAACCCTATTGAGTCTTTGATACAAGCCTGATTGATCTTGAATTACTTTTCGCATCTTTACAAATGCATCCATAATTTGAATACTCAATTGTATAGCAGTTTCACTTTTTAAAACCGCAGACAACATGGCAACTCCTTGCTCTGTAAAGGCATAAGGTTTATACTTTAAGTTTTCTCCTCGCTTTAATTTTAATGCTGATTCCGAGATGTTCAAGGTCACAATTTGTGACCTTGAACATCTCCAATATTCTTCATCAGTTAGTTGAAACCTGAAAGATTCTGGGAAACGCATGAAATTTCTTTTCACAGCTTGGTTTAATACTTTGGTTTCAATGCCATAAATCATGGCCAAATCTTTATCAATCATGACTTGTTTCGACCTAATTGAATAGATTAAGTTTTCTATTGAACTGAAGCTTTTGTCCTTCTCCATCTTTTTTCAGGAAAACTAATTCATGAAAATTAGGCTGTCAATTTTGAAACAAAAACTGTTTTTCTAGAAGTATAATTTACTGATTATGAATTAGCTTTTATTTGAGATTGGAATCATTAAATTTCCTAAACACTGTATTTTATGGAAACCCTTAAATGAATGCATAAAAAAAGGGAACGATTGAAATCGTTCCCTTTGGGTGGAATATGGGGCTCGAACCCACGACCTCCTGAACCACAATCAGGCGCTCTAACCAACTGAGCTAAAACCACCGTTTTCCCTTAAGAGGACTGCAAATGTAGAAAAGAGAATAGATTTTGCCAAACACTATTTCTATTTTTTTTATTCACTATTCGCAATCAAGCCATTAGCGTAAATTAGCTTCTACTTGTTCCCAGTTCAATACATTCCAAAATGCACTTAGGTAATCAGCACGTTTGTTCTGATATTTCAAATAATAGGCATGCTCCCAAACATCAATTCCCATGATGGGTTTAGCTTTTACTTCTGCCGTTTCCATAATGGTATTGTCTTGATTAGCTGTAGTAACTATTTTCAATGTTCCCATCTGGTTCACAACCCATACCCATCCAGAACCAAACAAACCTAAACCGGCTTTTTCAAATTCTTTTTTAAAATTCTCCATACTACCGAAACTATTCTGAATTAAATTATTCATTTGTGCAGATGGTTTGGTTCCAGTTTTTAAAATGGTCCAGAAGAAGCTATGATTCCAATGCCCTCCACCGTGATTTCTAATCACATTTTTAACCGAATCAGGCATACTATTCAAATTCCTGAGCATATAATCTAAAGGCATACTTTTTAACTGAACCTCTTTTTCCAAAGCCTCATTTAATTTATTGATATAGGCTTGATGATGCTTAGTATGATGTATTTCCATGGTCTTCGCATCAATATGAGGCTCTAATGCATTGTAAGCATATCCCAAGGCTGGTAACTCATATTTGCCATTATTTGGTTTTAGTTCTGCTGATGTTTTAGCTGTTGATTGCTGAGCAGCAAAAATCTCCAAAGGATTACTGATTGCAACTGCTCCTAAAACTGCAGCTGATTTCAAAAAGTTTCTTCTGTTTTTGTTCGTTTCCATTCTATAAAACTAGCATTTAATTTATT
>JBMLPO010000002.1:0-10782 GCA_049242065.1 Bacteroidia bacterium | reverse complement strand
TGCTGCTTTAAAAAATTTAGGCTACAGCGAATCGGAAATTGATGCCATCATTAAATATGCAACAGGTTCTGCAACTTTAACAGGTGCGCCGCATATCAATCCAGAAACATTAAAATTCCGTGGCTTCAACGATGAAGAAATTGAAAAGCTAGATAAGGCCGCTTCTGGTGCATTCGAAATTGGATTTGCATTCAATGTATGGACAGTAGGAGAAGATTGCTTAAAACGCTTAGGATTCACTCCTGAAGAGTATAATAACTATAACTTCAACTTGCTTCGCAAATTAGGATTTACCAAAAAAGAAATAGAAGAAGCAAACGATTTCGTTTGTGGAACGATGACAGTTGAAGGTGCTCCTTATTTGAAAGATGAACATTTACCTGTTTTTGATTGTGCCAACAAATGCGGAAACAAAGGTGAAAGATACATTGCTGCTCAAGGTCATATTCGTATGATGGCTGCTGCACAACCTTTCTTAAGTGGTGCCATTTCAAAAACCATCAACCTTCCTAATGAGGCAAATGTTGAAGATATCAAAGATTGCTATTATTTGAGCTGGAGCTTGGGATTAAAAGCGAATGCACTTTACAGAGACGGATGTAAATTGTCTCAACCATTGAGCAATAAATCTGATGTTAAAGATGAGGAAGAAGTTCAACAGGTTGTAGAAAGTGTATTGGGCGAAGATGCAATGAAACCAGTTGGTGAATTGAGTCCTGAACAAGTTCTTGAAGCAGCTCAAGCCATCTTAAATCGTACACACGATACTACTTTCAAACATAAATTAGCAGGTGTAGTTGCTAGAAAAACATTACCAGGAAAACGTGGTGGTTTCACTCAAAAAGCTTCTGTTGGTGGTCAAACCATTTTCGTTAGAACAGGAGAATATGAAGATGGAACATTAGGAGAAATCTTTGTTGATTTACATAAAGAAGGTGCTACATTGCGTAGCTTAATGAACTGCTTCTCTATCGCAGTTTCATTAGGACTTCAATATGGTGTTCCTTTAGAAGAATACGTTGATAAATTTACTTTCACTCGCTTTGAGCCAGCTGGTATGGTTGCAGGTCATGATAATATCAAAAATGCAACTTCTATCATCGACTACATGTTCCGCATGTTAGGATTTGAATACCTTGGTCGTGAAGAGTTTGTTCAAGTTCCTCCAACTGAAACACAACGTCAGAACTTATCAGTGAATTTACACAAACAACACGCACAAGCATTGGCTAATCAATCAGCTCAGCAAGTTGCTCCTGTAAATCCAATTGGCTTTTTCAAACCTAGCCCTGCTGTTAGTCCTGAAGTAATAGCTGTTGCTCCAGTTATTGAAAATTCTGCTAGCTTAAGTGCTTCTGGAAGTATGCCTGACCAAATCAGCGAAATGAACAAACGCATGGGAGATTCTCCTGCTTGTCCAACTTGTGGTCACATCACCATTCGCAGTGGAGCCTGTTACAAATGCTTAAACTGTGGAACACAAACTGGTTGTAGTTAATCTAAAACCCGATAATTTTCAAAAGCCCTTCATTGAAAAATGAGGGGCTTTTTTTTACCCATTCAAATCCATGCATTAAATTCAGCTTAATATCGACGAACAGGTATCACCCTTTTCATAAGGAGATGAAGAGCAAGAACGTTTAGCTCTTAAATCATCACCCATGAAAAATTTAATAGTATTGTACTTCCTGATTGGCTCCAATGCCTTTCAGTCTGTGTATGCGGAAAACAAAATCCGCTTGAATCAAATTCAAAAAAATCAAGGAATCGACTTTGAAATCAATGGCTCCGGGAACAAGCGACAAAGGGCTGTGATGAACATTGTGAACAAAACCAATCAGGCAATGAAATTAATTATTTCTGCTGGTGATATGTTAATCACCCCTAGTAAAGAGGTCCAAAATCTGATTATTACCCAATCTGAAGAAATTGAACTTGCCCCTCATGCAAGCATTTCAAAGCCATTATTTTCCCTTTGTGCCGAGAAACACGATATGGCGCCATCAAGCGCTAATAACTACTATCCAGGAAATCCTGCACAGGGCAATTTGCTTGCTATGGCACAATTCATAGATCAACATAAAATTTATGATGATGCGGTTGCACAAGCTGCTGTTTGGTGTATTACAGACCATGCAGATTTCAGTGAAATCTCTCATGCCAATAAAAGTATTGAATTAGAACTTCAAAAAATGGTAGCCAAACACCAACATCTAGATTTATACAAAGAACTGGCTAAAAAGAAACCAAAGCTACATAGACAAGTTACACCGCTTGTGCCGAAGAGAATCACTAGCTTTCATGGTAACATTAGCTTCAATCTTGAAAAAGAGTCTAAGGTAGATATTAGTCTTTTTGACCCAAATGGTTTGCTGGTTGCAGAGTTTTCTAAATCTCAAAAATTCCAAGCAGGTATCAATCAAATTGAATTCAAATATACTGATGAACATATCAGTGAGGGATTGTATCAAATTATTGTGGTAGCAGATGGAAAAGAAAAAATGAGAAGAAGGGTTCAATTGAGATAATAAAAAAAATCCCGGTATGACTAATCAAACCGGGATTTTTTTGAAAAATGCACGCTTAATTTCTGCTATAATTTGGCGCTTCTTTGGTGATAGTAATATCATGTGCATGACTTTCTTTTGCACCCGCAGAAGTGATTTTTACAAACTTACCATTCTCTTGTAAAGCCTCTACAGTAGCGGCACCACAGTATCCCATTCCGGCTCTCAATCCACCTACAAACTGGTAAACTACTTCTTTTAAATAACCTTTATATGGAACAATACCAACAATGCCTTCAGGCACCAATTTGGCAATCTCATCTTCAGCATCTTGGAAATAACGGTCCTTGCTTCCTTCTTTCATCGCTTCAATGGAACCCATTCCTCTATAAGATTTGAACTTACGTCCTTCATAAATAACAGTTTCACCCGGACTCTCTTCCACACCAGCAAAGATAGAACCACTCATCACTGTGCTTGCTCCTGCTGCTAATGCTTTCACTAAGTCGCCACTATACCTAATACCACCATCTGCAATAACTGGAATTCCACTTCCTTTTAACGCTTTTGCTGCATCATAAACTGCTGTTAATTGAGGTACACCAATACCTGCAATTATTCTAGTAGTACAAATTGAACCAGGACCCACTCCTACTTTCACCGCATCAACTCCCACATTCACCAAAGCCTTAGCGGCATCACCTGTAGCAATGTTTCCAGCAACAATATCAATACCAGTAAACTGTTTTCTAATTCTTGCAACTTCATTCATTACACCACGCGAATGTCCATGAGCAGTGTCTATGATAACCAAATCAACTCCAGCTTTTACCAATGCGGTAATTCTATCTTCGGTTTCTGCACTAACACCCACTGCCGCTCCCACGATTAAACGTCCGTGTTTATCTTTACATGCCATTGGATGATCTTTTACCTTTAAGATATCCTTATAGGTAATCAAGCCTTTTAATTTACCTGAGCCATCTATAACTGGAAGTTTTTCAATTTTATGTTCTTGTAAAATAATCTCCGCCATTTTCAAATCAGTACCTTCAGGAGCAGTAACCAAATTTTCTTTGGTCATTACATCTCTCACCAATTTGTTCATGTCTTTTTCAAAACGTAAATCACGGTTTGTTAAAATCCCAACTAAAGTGCCATTGTCATTTACAATTGGAATACCTCCAATTTTATTGTCACCCATCATTTTAGTGGCATCTCTTAAAATGGCATTTTCATTCAGCGTAAGAGGATCGATAATCATACCACTCTCACTTCTTTTCACTCTTCTCACCTCATCTGCTTGGCGATCGATGCTCATGTTTTTATGTAGAATACCTACACCACCCTGCTGTGCCAAAGCAATTGCCAAACGAGATTCAGTAACAGTATCCATGGCTGCTGAAAGCATAGGAATATTGATACGGATATTTCTGGTCAATTGAGTTGAGGTATTTACCTCTCTTGGAAGTACTTCAGAATAGGCTGGCAATAAAAGGACATCATCGTATGTGAGTCCTTCACCGTAGAATTTTTGAGGATCGTTGAACATGGCAAATAAAGAATGATTATTTGCCGGGCAAAGATAACCGAATATTTACCAATACCAAAAAGAAGGGATTAATTCCGCCAAATTGGTCAATTCCTTCTTAATTTTAGAACTTTTGGCCTTCAGGTGTGCGTAATCCTTTGGCAATAATGATGGCTAGAAAACCCATCAAAATAGAGAAATATCCAACATAAGGATAATTCAATAAATGACCACTTTCATCTTTTACAATAATCATTCCGGCTAACAATGAACCTAAGCCAGCCATTAATTGTTGAAGAGACGAATTGATGCTCATAAAACTTCCGCGGTATTTCGGGTTTACAGCAGCAGTAATCATTGCTTGCATTGGTATCATTCTTCCGCTTACCAATACAAAAAATATTCCTGCTACAACCAAGGCATAAGCAATATGAATGGGAGGCATATTGGTAATCGCGAAAACCGGAAGTGCGCACAATGATGCGAAAATGGCAAAGGTTTTATACTTACCAAATTTATCAGCAAGTTTACCAATATAGGGTGATGTAAATACCGTTACTCCACCTCCAACCAAATAAATATACTGTAATTGAGATTCACTAAAGCCAACATTGGCTACCATGGAAGGACTTATAAAAGGAATGATAGTAAAATGTCCTAACATCATCACCATCGATAAAAAGATGGCTTTCCTTTGGTTTCTATCTTTTAAAATAACTGAAATGGCTTTGAACACATGCTCTTTCTTTTCTCCGGTTAACAAGTGTTTATTTATAGCAGGAAGATAACGATGAATTAAGAATAAAACAGGAGAACCCAATAAGGCCAAGAATAAAAATGGAGCCTGCCACCCAAAACTAGAATGGGTTGCAATAAACAAACCAAAAGGAACACCAAATACCGAAGCTACAGAAAAGGCTGCCATGACTATACCCATTGCCTGTCCTCTTCTTTCAAATGGAATCACATCCCCAACAATTGATAATACAGTAGCCCCAATCACTCCTCCAAAAATTCCAGTAAAAATGCGCGCTGCCATTAACAGAAAAAAGGAATTACTCAAACCACACAATGCAGTTCCGATAATAAATCCGGTATACATTACCATCAAAGATTTCTTTCTATCAAAACGGTCGATAAAGAGTGAGGACAACATACCAGATGCAAATGCACTAAACGTATAACTTGATACGATCACACTGAATTCCTTAGGACCTATTTCGAACAACCTCATGAGCTGCGGGCCTAAGGGCATCATAATCATGAAATCCATGATATTACTAAAATTGATGGCAGCTAGGATATATAGTATGATTTTTTCGTTTTTATTCATGAGGGCAGCAAAGGTCGGGAATAAAAAAGATTTTAGTGCTATTTGATTTTTAGCAACTTGTAATCATTCATTTCAACTTGAAAAATTAAGATTGATTTAATTTTATTTCAGCAATGGTTATCACTCAACAACATTCATACTACCCTTCTGCTGTTAGCTCAGTAAAATACTATACAACTTGGGTTTGGTTAACTATAACCAAGGCAATCAAATCTTATTTGATTGATCGTTTACAACTATTGTGGCAATGAATTCAAATATTCTTTCGCTTTGTCTTTGTAATAAGGCTGCATACCGGGAGGAACTGTTTTGAGTAATTCAGTTTCACGGTTCTGCTTTTTATTCATTTGCTCAAAATATTTGGGTGAAGGCTTAGGGCCTTGCTTAGATTGTTCAGCTTCGCGTTTGGTGTCTTGTTCTTGTTTCTTCTCGGCTTTTTCGTGTTCCAACAAACGCGTAAGAATTTCTTGCTGACGCATGATGGTTTCTTGACTTAATCGCTTATTGAATAATTCCTTTTCTGTTTGTTCCATCAATTTTTGCAAATCACCCAATTGTTTGCCACCACCCATTTGTTCCTTTTGAAGTGCATCCATTTCACTAGCCATCTTTTGCAATTGTTGGCGTATGGCCATTTGTTGGGCAGCCATACGTGCAAATTGTTCAGAACTCATCTTGCCTTTTTCACCCGTTCCATTCTTGTTCTGTCCTTCTTTCAATTGCTTATTTAACTCATCTTGCATTTTCTTCAACTTACTCATGCTAGGCTTTCCACTTCCCTCTTTTGGGGAGGGTTTGCCTTTGCCGCTTTTACCCTTTTGTTGCTGTTGTTTTTGCTGCTGTAATTGTTTTAATACATCACTCAACATCAAAGCCAAATTATTCATTCGAGTCATGGCATATTGTTGTTGACTTTTAATTTCTTGCTGATTTCTATTTGAAAATCCTTTTACAGCTCTATCCATGTGATCATTCATTTTATTGACCTCACGATTTACATAAGCTCTGATTTCAGGAGCATCTTTACTTAAAGCAAACAAACTATCTTCAACTAACTTGGCATTGTCTTTTAAGGATTTTTGCTCTTGGGCAATTTGAACAAACTGCGGATTATAACCCGTAATTGCTTTCATCCTTTCCATTAAGGACTCTTGATCTTTACTCAATTGCAAGAGGTTTTCCAATATTTCACGTAAAGCCTGGATATTCATCTCAACCTTCTCTTCCTCCTCTTTCTCCATCTGGTCCTTCATCTGCTCAGCCATTTCCTCCATTTCATCAGCCGCTTCCTTCTCTTGCTCGGCGGCCTTTTTCTCGTTTCCTTTCTCTAACTCTTCAGAAGCCTTCTGCATTTTATTTTCTATCGACTCCTGCTGCTTATCAAGATTTTTTAAGTCCTTAGGTTCCTCCAATGATTTGTTCTTTTCCTGCATCTCCTTCATCTCCTCCTTCAAATCTTTGAATTCTTTATTCAATTCATCTTGCGCCTTTTTGAGGTTTTCTTTGGTATCACTTTTCTCCTTCGACTTATTAGATAAATCTTCCTGCTTTTTACTCAAATCATTTAAACGTTCAATGCTCTCCTCCATCTTCTTCTCTACTTCCATTTCCTTATACATTTCAAGCATGCGATCGAGTTCCTTTTCTACATCTTTGTTATTCAACTGCAACTTTTCCATCTCTTGTTGCATTCGATCTTTGTTTTGAAGTTTCATCAAGTCATCCAATTGCTTCATCATTTTCTTCATCTCTTCTGGCATAATTTCATCCATCATTTTTTGAAGCTGTTGCTGCTTTTCTAGAATCTTTTGATTTTCTTCTTTGAACTCTTGTTCCTTTCGTTTATTGCTTTTGAACTCCTCTTTCAAGTCATTGATTTTCTTAGCCAATTCTTTTTGACGTTCCATCAATTTCTCCATTTTCCTTTGGTCTTCCCAATTCAATTGTTTCTCACTTTGCATTTTTCTCTGCAAATCTTTGAGGTCTTTTTGAAGGTCTTTTGCTTCCCTCAAACTCTCTTCCATTTTATTTTCCAAAGCCTTTGATCCTTCATTGGCTTCCTCTCTGAGTTCTTTTTTATCTGGGGCCTTTAGGGAGAAGATTTTACTTCTGCTGAACTTAGAACCGTGCACACCATCATTATCCCATACTTCAAAATAATATTCAATCTCATCCGCACTTTCTAATCCAGCTTCAAAAAGATTAAATACATGGTTAAAAGAACTGATTTTATCTGATCGCAAAACAATTGGAAAGGTTTGAAGTCCACGCTTTACCTTTTCTGCATTTTCTGATTTTAAAAAACGGTAATGAAACTCTAATTTTTTCAACCCATGATCGTCTTCTACATTTCCTGAAAAATAAATTAATTTTCTACTGCTCGAATCTTGTTGTTCACTTACTTCAATTTGTGGGAATTCATCAGGAATAACTTGTATAACAAAATGTAGTGAGTCTCCCTTCCTTTTTTCTTTACTATAACTTTGAATGGTATATGCATCTGATAAAAAGAACTTCTTTTTGAATTGAAAATGGATGCCATCCTCACTGAATGCATGGTGATCTACCTTATTAAATTTCAATTGGATATCATCTGTATTTTTACCTATAAACATCCATTCAATATAAGTTCCTGCTGGAATATTAAGGTCGCCGGGATTGTTTAATACTTCATTCTTTAAACCCAAATAGGTAGGATAGTTTAGCTTTGCTTGGTAGTTTAAAAGAATGGGTTTGCCCGAAACAATTAAATCAAAAGGACCAAATTCAAAGCCACTCGATTCAAACTTGAAGCTAAGTGATTTCTGCAAATTGTTCCATTCATACTCAAAATGACCAGGCTCTTTACTTAGCATTTTATAGCGTTGATTATCGAACAACAGATACATTTCCGATGGAATTTTACCTCCATTGGTTTTTACATTGAGCTTAAAATTACCATATTGTTCAGCAGCCAATTCTTGGTTCAATATTTCAATTTCAAATGGTGCTTTCATTTTAAACTCCTTATTGAAATACAAAACCCGTTCTGCACCATCACCTAACATATCAGGCGACCAAATCAATATTGATAATAAAATCAATACCGGAATAAGTGTGAATTTGAGGTACCTGATATTTTTACTGAATTGTATGGCTGAGCTAAAAGGTACAGGTTTCAGTTCCTCTGTTTTTTGTTGAATAGCAGCTTCTAACAAACTACCAGATTCGGGCGCAGACTCCAATAATTGCAGGGTGTTCAGAAGTTTATCTTGGACTTCGGAAAAATGTGCGCCAATAATTTTTGCAGCCTCTGTATAATTCAAACTCTTCCTAATTCGATACAAACGAGCAAGAGGAATGATGATATAATAAACCAATGAAATGAGAGAAGAAATCAATAGAGCAAAAAATAAGATGGCTCTCGTTGAAGAAGTATACCTTCCATAATATTCAAATACACTTACCAGTATAAAACCAAGAAGAAAAATACCGGCAAAAAGAATACTCCCTTTTATCAGTTGATTGTTATAATACTTCCTGATAAATGCATCCAGTTTTTGATAGATATCGTTATTTCTTTGTTTCAATTTTTTTTCTCTCCTCTTCTCGAATTTTAGCAAATTTCAAAATTGCTTCTTTAACGAAAAGCAATAATAAAGATTTTAGGAAACGAATTCGAACCGTTCTCCGTCAAAAAGCCCCAAATCACTGAGTTTTAGATGGGGAATCACTAGAAGTGCCATGAAAGACAGTGTCATATAGGGTGCTCGTAAAGTTGAGCCAAGTAAGGATTTACTTAAGCGGTCAAGTTCGGTGTATTTCTCTGCTACCCTCCAAGCATCATTTGTGCTCATTAAACCCGCCATGGGTAAAGGTAAAATTTCTTGTTTGTCTCCGCAGGTCAAACTCAAGCCACCTCGATTTTGAACCAAAAGATTTACTGCATTTTTCATATCAGTAAAATTGGTTCCTGCTACCAAAATATTATGACTATCATGAGCAACAGAACCCGCTATAGCACCTTGTTTAATGCCCATTCCTTTTATGAAAGTGGTACGAATAAATGCTTTTTGATACCTATTGATAACAGCCAGATAAATGACATCATTTTCTAAATGGCAATCTGCCTCCTCCAATAAAAGATGATGGGTGATTAACTCTCCATCCAAACATTCAATGACATGGTTTTGATTTTTAAGTTCGCATTCAAAATCAGATTCAGACACCATTTCACAATTAAACTGATTGATGGCATTTTCTTCTATCGATGTGATCAAGGAATGCCCAGCATCTGCAACCAATTTACCATTGATATAAGTTTGTTTGATGTTGAAATGAGTTAAATCATCCACCAAAATAAAATCAGCTTGATCGTTTAACAACAAAGTACCAACAGGCATACTGTAGTGTTCAACAGGATGAATACATGCTGCATACAAAATATCAAACAAATCAAAACCCTTTTGCAAAGCACGTTTTACCAATGAATTGATATGTCCTTCTAATAAAGAATCTGGATGTTTATCATCGCTACAAAACATGATTTGTTTGGGATAATCCTTCATTAAAGGAATCAATGTTTCGAAATTTCTAGCAGCACTTCCTTCACGAATTAAAATCTTCACACCCAGTTGTGCCTTATCTAAAGCCTCTTCATAAGTAAAACATTCATGGTCGGTAGAAATGCCATGTGAGAAGTACAATGCAGCTTGTTCATTCCTTAAACCAGGTGCATGTCCATCAATAGGTTTCTGGTATTTCTGGGCTGATTTCAACTTCGCCATTACCTCTGAATCTTGATGCAAAACCCCAGGAAAATTCATCATTTCGGTGAGGTAGTAAATATCATCTCTTTGAAGTAATGCATCTATATCCTCTGCATTCAGTGTGGCACCTGCTGTTTCAAAAACGGTTGCAGGTACACAACTTGGGGCACCAAAACAAAAATGAAAAGGTACTTTTTTTCCATTTGTTATCATGAAGTTCACGCCATCTATTCCGCATACATTGGCAATTTCATGTGGATCACTAATGGTTCCCACAGTGCCATGTAAAACGGCCATTCTCGCAAACTCTGATGGGATTAAAAGTGAACTTTCAATATGAACATGTGCATCAATAAACCCAGGAAGGATATATTGTGAAAGCGTTTTATCTATCTGTTTAATGGAATAAATTTTCGCATCTTTTACTTCAATCTCTGCAGGAAAAATGTTTCTATTTCTGATATCAACAAAATTCGCCTCTATAACAAAATCACTCATCTTATTCCTTCTTCAATGACTCACCATCAAATTGAAAAGGCAAAAATGTTTGTGTACCCTCTGCAATATAAATGGGACCACTTTCGCCTTGTAAAATCATTCTTATTTGGTTGCCATATCTCTTTTCGTATTCACTTACACTTTGTAAACAAGCACCACAACACA
>JBMLPO010000001.1:0-2508 GCA_049242065.1 Bacteroidia bacterium | reverse complement strand
CTTTTGCTGGTCAGAAAGGAGCAAGCAAACCATTGATTCCGGTTCCATTTGCAGAACAAAAAAGGGCCATGAACATCTTAAGCAATTTTGCTTTTTCTAAAGATGCCTTCAAAACTCAGCATGATTTGGCTGCTTATTTACAAATTCAAAGAAGAGGCTTTAATTTCTTTGGTAACAATGAAGACCCAAAAATTCATAATAGAATATTAAGTAACCAAGAATCACTACTTGCGCATTTATTAAACAGTACCGTTTTAAAAAGGATGAGTGATACACGTTTGTATGGTAATACTTATTCAGTAATGGCTATGATGACTGATTTAACTACTGCTTGTTTCAAAGGAGATGGAGGCAATGTAAATACGTTCAGACAAAACCTTCAGCAAGCCTACCTTGAAAAATTAATTTCAATTATTTCATCACCTTTTTACGATGGTATTTCACAAGCTGCTGCATTGTATCAAATTAAAGAAATAGAAAAGCTCAGTTCAGGTGTAGCAGCTAATCCAGAAACTCAAGCCCATTATCAATTAATCAAATTTAAAATCAATAAGGCGCTAGAGAAAAAATAAAAAGTTGACAAATTTTAATATTCTCATACATTTGCAGTCCAATTTTTTAGGTTAATTAGCCTAAGTATTGCTAAAATATTTCCGTCAAGCGAATGAAGTTATCTCAATTTAAATTTGCTTTCAGTGAAAACCTGATTGCTAAACACCCAGCCGACAACCGTGATGAAGCCAAATTAATGGTAATCAACCGCGAAAAAGGCAAAATCGAACATAAGAAGTTTTCAGATATTCTGACCTATTTCAATGATCGTGATGTCATGGTACTGAATAATACGAAGGTTTTTCCTGCTAGATTGTATGGCAGTAAGGAAAAAACTGGAGCTAAAATCGAGGTATTTCTTTTGCGTGAATTGAATAAAGAAATGAAACTATGGGATGTTTTGGTAGATCCTGCCAGAAAAATCCGCGTAGGTAATAAATTGTATTTTGGTAATGATGATTTGGTTGCAGAAGTTGTAGACAATACCACTAGCAGAGGACGTACCATTCGTTTCTTGTTTGATGGAAGTGATGAAGAACTTTGGAAGTTAATTGATAAATTAGGTGAAATGCCACTTCCAAGGTATATGAATCGTTCTGTTGAAAAAATGGACAAAGACAGATTCAATACCATATTTGCTAAAAATATTGGAGCTGTTATACCTCCAACTGCAGGATTACACTTCAGTAAAGAATTGATGATGCGTTTAGAAATTAAAGGCGTTCGTTTTACTGAGTTAACATTACACAATGGATTGGGTTCATTTAGAGCTGTGGAAGTTGAAGATTTGACTAAACACAAAATGGATTCAGAATATTACGATATAACACCTGAAACGGTTTCTATTGTGAACTCAGGTATTGATGAAAAAAGAAAAGTAGTTGCGGTTGGTAATTCAGTGATGAGAGCTTTAGAATCTTCTGTATCATCTGCAGATAGATTGAATCCATTGTCTGGATGGACAGATAAATTTTTGTTCCCTCCACATGATTTTAAAATAGCAAATGTTTTGATTTCAAACTTCCATCCACCTGAGTCAACTTTGTTAATGGCTACAGCGGCTTTCGCTGGATTTGAATTATTACAAGAAGCCTATAACGAAGCTGTTAAAAAGAAATATCGCTTTTTGGCATATGGTGATGCCATGATGATTATCTAATATTTCCTCTTTTGAAAAGATTTGCAGTTATTGTTGCTGGTGGAAAAGGACTCAGAATGGGTTCCGATATTCCCAAACAATTTCTTATCCTGAATGGTATGCCTGTTCTCATGCATACCATTCAGAAGTTTTCACAAATCAATCTCGAAAAAATCATTCTTGTTTTGCCGGAGTCTCAGTTTGATTATTGGGATGAACTCAAAAAGCAATACAATTTTACGCTTCCTCATGAATTGGTTAAAGGAGGTGAAACTCGCTTTCATTCTGTAAAAAATGGATTGGACCACATCCAAGATTCCCACTCATTGGTGGCCATTCATGATGGAGTTAGGCCTATGATTCAACAAGATTTTATCGAGCAATCATTTATTCAAGCAGAGAAATTCGGTAATTCAATCTTGGCAATTAAGCCCAAAGACTCAATCAGAAAACAGGAGCTATTGAGCAATCATAGCGTTAATAGAAATAATTATTATTTGATTCAGACGCCACAAACTTTTCAAACAGCACTCATTAAAGAGGCTTATGAAAAAGCAGAGGATGATAATTTCACTGATGATGCATCTGTTTTAGAAGGTGTTTTAAAACAGAAAATTCACCTCATTCAAGGTGATGAAAATAATATCAAGATTACAAGTCCAGTTGACTTAAAAATTGCTTCGGTCTTGTTATAGAATTAAGGACCTTTTCTTTTGAAATTCTTGAAATTGCCGTTTCCACCGCCATTGTTGCGGTTTTTGTTTTTGAATTTATTATTTCGGTAATTTCCACCGCCATTGCTGCCATAGTTCTCATTA